>CAXMLU010000063.1:0-3401 GCA_964194255.1 uncultured bacterium | reverse complement strand
GCCCGCGAGATGATCAGCCGCTGGATCTCTGACGTGCCTTCGAAGATGGTGTAGATCTTCGAGTCGCGGTGCCACCGCTCGACGGGGTACTCCCTGACGTAGCCGTACCCACCGAGGATCTGGATGGCCTGCTCGGTGACCCAGACCGCGGTTTCGCCCGCGTACAGCTTGGACATCGAACCCTCGCCGGCCTCGAACAGCTTGCCGGCCTTGCCCATCCATGCCGCCCGCCACACGAGCAACCGAGCCGCATCGATGTGCATCCGCATGTCGGCCAGCTTGAAGGCGATGGCCTGGTTCTCGATGATGGCGCGACCGAATTGTTGGCGTTCCTTGGCGTAGTCCAACGAGTACTCGTACGCGGCCCGGGCGATACCAAGGGCCTGGGCGCCGACGGCCGGACGGGATGACTCGAACGTGGACATGGCCGCCTGGCTGCGACCGCTCGACTTTCCTTCGCGCACCCCCGCCAGCCGCTCGTCGAGCTTGTCCTTGCCGCCCAGCAAGCAACGCCCGGGTATGCGGCAATCCTCCAGCACCACCTCGGCCGTATGCGACGCCCGGATGCCCATCTTCTTGAACTTCTGCCCCTGGCGGATGCCCGGCGTGCCCGGGGGGACGAGGAAGCTGGCCTGGCCCCGCGAGCCCAGCTTGGGGTCCACGGAGGCCACGACCACATGGATGTCGGCGATGCCACCGTTGGTGATCCACGTCTTGGTCCCGTTGATCACCCACTCGTCCTTGGCCTCGTCATAGACGGCGCGCGTCCGCAATCCGCTCACGTCCGAGCCGGCGTCCGGCTCCGAGACGGCGAAGGCGGCCAGCTTGATGTCATCGGGAGTGCCGAAGCATTGCGGCACCCACTCCATGACCTGCTCCGGCGTGCCGTTGGCGAAGATGCCGGCCACGCCGAGCGTGGTCCCGAAGATGGCGAGGGCGATGCCGGCGTCACCCCAGGCCATCTCCTCCATCACGACCGGCAACAGCAGCCCGGTCGGATCGCCGAAGGCGTTGGCGACAAAGTCGAACGAGTACAGCCCGATCTTGGCCGCCTCCTCGATGACCGGCCACGGGGTCTCTTCCCGCTCGTCCCACTCGTGGGCCACCGGCCGGACGACATTCTCGGCGAAGTCGTGGACCCACTTCTGAATCTGGAGTTGGTCCTCGTTGAGCTCGAGGGAAAAGTCACCCATTTGCGTACCTCTACGGGGAAAGGGTTGGTTCACCAGGCGTTGTTACTGGACGGTAACATCCTCGGGCCGCAATTCGCCACCTCCCCGCCCGAATCCGGCCCGGGGCAGCAGGAAGAGGGCGGAGGCCAGCATCAGACCGGCCCCGGCCAGGTACGGGGAGGCCACCCCGGCGGTCTCGAAGAGCACGCCACCGGCGATCGGGCCGACCACCCGGGCCAGGCCGCCCGCCGCCTGCTGGAGGCCGAGCACTTCCCCCCGGCGGTGCGGGCCGATCCGGCCGACCACGGCGGAGGCCACGGTCGGAGCCAGGAGACCCTGACCCACGGTCAGCAACAGCATGGCCGGCACCAGCAGCCCGAACCCGTGGACGGCGGCCAGCACCACCAGCCCGGCGGCGTTCATCAGCAGCCCGGCCCGGATGGTTCCCGCCTCGCCCAGCCGCTTCACCATCGGATGGATGAGACTCACCTGCACGGCGACGATGCATGCGCCGATGGCGGCGAACACCGCGCCGGTCGTCGCGATGGTGAGGTGCAGCCGCTGCTTGCCGAACAGCGAGAAGGTCGCCTCGAATCCGCTGAATGCCACCAACGCGACGAAGGCCAGCGCGATGAGCGGGACCACCCGTCGGACGACGCCGGTGCCCGCCGAGGCAGCCGCCGTCGGCTCCATCGACGTCCGGGATCGAGGCGGGCGGGTTTCCGGGAGCCGGCGCACCGCCGTCAGCGCGTTGATCCCGGCCAGGGCGGCGGCCACGTAGAACGGCAGGCGCGGACCACCGATGGCTGCGGCTGCACCCGCCAGCGCCGGACCGCCCACGAAGCCGAGTCCGAAGGCGGCCCCCAACAACCCGAACAGCCGGGCCCGTTGGTCCGGAGCGGCGATGTCGGAGACGGCCGCCTGCGCCACCGACACACTGGCCCCGGACGCACCGTCGATGAGGCGAGCGAGGTAGAGCACCCACACCGCCCCGGCCAGACCGGTCACCAGGCTGCCCACCGCCGTTCCGGCCAGAGACAGGATGAGCACGGGCTTGCGGCCGATTCGGTCGCTGAGCCGGCCCAACAACGGTGAGCACACCAGTTGCGCGCCGGAGAAGGCGGCGATCAACGCCGTCGCCGTGACCGGGCTGGCGTGGAACCGCTTGGCGTACAGCGGAAGGATGGGCAGCACAATCCCGAAGCCGATCAGGTCAAGGACGACGCACGACCAGATCGTTCCGAATCCGGGAGGAAGCGACGTCGGGCCACCCAGTCTGCGCACCCCGCCAGCGAACGTGCCCGGCGCGGCACGGTCAAATCCGACGGCAGGAAACCGCGTCCGGGACGTCGAAAATATCCCTACATGGAGTAATTGGCAGGAGATAAGAGCGCATCCGACGTCGTCGAACCCCAGCGTCTCACTGACCGATGTTTCCGATGTCGAGCTGGCGGCCCGAGCGGCCGGCTCCGACCGGGTGGCCTTCGAAGGGCTCTACCGCCGCCATGTGGCGGCCGCGTGGCGCGTGGCCCAAGCGGTCACCGGTGATCGCACCAAGGCCGCCGATGCCGTGGCGTGCGCGTCCTCCATGCCCTGCACCAGGGCAAGATCGCGGCGCATGACCGCTTCCGGCCGTTCCTCATGGCCCCCACCCGCCGCGCCGGCGTCGAGCAGCTCGGCAAGGCGGGCCGCCGGCGGCCGGCCGAGGACGCCGAACTGGCTGCCGCCTGGAACCCTCCCGCCCCTGACCACGATCCCGACCGGCACCATCCGGGCCCGTGGTCCCGCCGGTCACGCTCCCGCCGGTGACGCTCCCACCGGTGACGCTCCCGCCGATCCCCTAGGCGCTTCGCCCTCAGATCGGGCGATGGACGGACGACCCATCCGGGCCGTCCTCGACGATCCAGCCCAGTTGGCTGATCTGCTCCCGTAACCGGTCGGCCCCGGCGAAGTCGCGCGCCGCCCTCAGCCGGGTCCGCTCCTCGACCAGCGCCGTGACCTCGGAGGGCACCTCGTCCCCACCGCGATCGATGGCCAGGCCAAGAACCTCGGCGATCTTCAGGGCGGCAGCGGCGGCGGGTTGCGATCCCGACTGGTTGGCCTCCGCCACCAGATCAAACATCAGGGCCACCGCTCGAGGCGTGTTGAGGTCGTCGTCCATGAACTCCTGGAAGCTCTGTATGGCGGCGGGGTCCGGCTCGGCGGTGGGCGCGAAGCGCCGGCCGAAAC
>CAXMLU010000062.1:0-2774 GCA_964194255.1 uncultured bacterium | reverse complement strand
GCATCTTCAGCTTCGGCGACGCCACCTACCACGGATCCACCGGCGGCATCCAGCTCAACCGTCCGATCGTCGGCATGGCCGCCACGCCATCGGGCCTCGGGTACTGGCTGGTTGCCTCCGACGGTGGGATCTTCGCGTACGGCGATGCTCCCTACCTCGGCTCGATGGGTGGGAAGGTGCTGAACAAGCCGATCGTGGCGTTGGCCATGGACCCGATCGGAGATCCGTACCCGCGGGGCACCACCGGCTATGACATCTCCTTTCCGCAGTGCGGTCAGAGCTACCCGCCGCCGCCGTACCGGGTGACCGTCGTTGGCGTCAATGACGGGAGGCCGTACACGGCGAACCCCTGCTTGGCCAGCGAAGCCGCATGGGCCGGGCCGTCCCTGACCGTCTATGTCAACGTCGGCCCGGTCAATTCCGGGGATCCGGCCGCTATGGGCGGGCCGGCCGGAGCCTGCGCACCCGCGGACACCGCATGCCAGGCCTACAACTGGGGCTGGAATGCCGCCATCTATGACGCGGGCCAGGCGTCGAAGACGGGTGTGGCCGCCAGCGTGTGGTGGCTCGACATTGAGTTCGCCAACGGGTGGAAGACCTCTCCGCAAGATGTAGCGGAGAATGACCGGGTCATCCAGGGGACCATCGACGGCTTGCGAGCGATGGGGCACCTCCCCGGCATCTACTCGACGTCCTATCAGTTCGGTCTGATCGCGGGCACCACCTACATGCCCCAAGTCCCGCTCTGGGTGGCCGGCGCGGCCGACGCGGCCGAGGCGCCCACGTTCTGCGACCCCTCCCACGCGTTTGGGGGCGGGCAGATCTGGTTGACCCAATGGACCGGTCCGGTCGGCCAGAGCACCTTCGACCAGGACTACGCCTGCTGAGGTTGCTCGCGGCGCCAGCGGGGCTCAGCGTCTCGGCCGCTCGGCCTCGTCGACAAATCGTCCATTTCTCCGTCTGGCACCTGCAGCCGAGTCTGGTAGCTGTTGCGGACCAGAAAAGACACGGTGGGGCCCAGATTCCGCCAGAGAGACCAGGCAGGGAAATCACCGATATGTGGTGGGACGGCGCGCTCGGCTGCGACCGCGCCGTCCCGGGCCTGTCCGCTGACACCACCCTCGCCGTGGTCTAAACCCGACATTTGCCTCAATCACCCGTCTGAGGTGCCGGCTAGTCCGGAGTGACCAGACAGACAACCCGCCTGCGGTCCGAGGAATGACCCCAGAGAACTATTCATCACACTACGTGGTGTTCCGATACGTAGAGGCACTCTCCGCGCGAAGGCGGGGGCCTACCGGTAAGGACCACCGATTTGACGAAGCGCAACGGCACCATGCGCACCACCAAGGGAACCGCAAGGTCGCTTGGTCGCTCATCGCTTCGCGTCGTCGCCTTCGGCACTGTGGCCATGTGCTCGCTGGCCCTGGCGCCCTGGGCGTCGGCAGAACAAGCCGGAACGTCCCGCGTCATCGTGTCGATGGTTGACAGCACCCAGGCCCATCAGCGGGTGACCGGCATCGGCGCCAAGGTCAGAGGCGACCTCGGCGACGCCGGCGCAGTCGTGGCCGACGTGTCCCCGGCGCAGCAGGCCATCTTGGCGGCCGACCCGAACGTCCAGGTGAGCCCCGACAGCGTCGTCTCGATCACCGCCGCGCCCGCCTCCGCTCCTACCCGGGCCCCCGCCGCCGTTTTCCCCCAGGTCACCGGGGCTGATCGTCTGGTCTCCAAGGGAGTCAACGGTTACGGCGTCGGTGTGGCGGTCATCGACACCGGCATCGCCCCCCTACCCGACTTCGCCGGCCGGCTCATCGGCGGCGTGGACCTCAGCGGTGAGGGAAATCCCTTCAAGGACAGCTACGGCCACGGCACCTTCGTCGGCGGTCTGATCGCCGGCAACGGCTATTCCTCGGCCGGCGCCTACGTCGGTGAGGCACCCGCCGCCAACCTGGTGGCCGTCAAGGTCGCGGGCGCCTCCGGCACGACTGACGTGGCCACGGTGATCCAGGGCATCCAGTGGGCGGTCGCCAATCAGCACACCTACGGGATCGGCGTCATCAACCTCTCCCTCGGCGCCGTCCCAACCCAGCCGGCTGCCCTCGATCCGTTGGACCGGGCCGTCGAGACGGCCTGGAATCATGGGATCGTCGTGGTGGTGTCCGCGGGCAACTCCGGCCCGCGGAACGGCACAGTCACCACCCCTGGCAATGATCCGCTGGTCATCACCGTCGGTGCCCTCGACGACAAGGGCACGGTCACCCGCGAGGACGACGCGATGACTTCGTTCAGCAGCGTTGGTCCCACGATGGACGGGATCTTCAAGCCGGACCTGGTCGCCTCCGGACGCTCGGTGATCAGCCTGCGCGCTCCCGGCTCCGCCGTCGATGCGGCCAATCCTTCCGCTCGCATCGGAACCGGCAACTTCGTCGGGTCCGGCACGTCATTCAGCGCCGCCATCACAAGTGGGGCGGCGGCACTGCTTCTTCAGGCCGACCCCCATGCTCGCCCGGACCGGGTCAAGGCTCAACTTCTGGCTGGTGCTGCGCGCGGACCCGCCGCCAACCCCTTCGTCGACGGTCATGGGTCGCTCAATGTGTTGGCCGCGGCTTCGGCCAAGGGGCTGAGCCTCAAGCAGGACGCGAGCCTCCCCAAGGTGGCGACCGATGGCTCCGTGTCCCTGGCGGACGGTTGGAAGCTGTCATCGTGGAACCCCGACTCCTGGAGCGGTGCCAGCTGGGACGGCGCGAGCTGGAACGGGGCGTCGTGGAACGGCG
>CAXMLU010000061.1:0-3662 GCA_964194255.1 uncultured bacterium | reverse complement strand
CCAGCCGGTAGGCGTCAGCGCGGTGCCGGTGCACCAGTACACCGAATGCGTCGATGTCGCCCCCGCGAGCGCGCTCCACCAGGGCTGCCTCATCCAGCCCGTCAGGCGACACCTCGTTCACGGGAACACCCATGTCCACCGATGCCTACACCACCGACCGCTGTCGGGTTCCGTGGAGATCAGATAGGGGAAAGGGCGCGGCTGGCATACGTCAGTCGGGGTGGTCGGCTTCGGGCCACCGGGGCCTGATGACGACAGGCCGTGGCAGGCAGGTGACGCCCCGCGCCCGCCGCAGGAGCCCTTCTGCGGCCTCGACGATGTCGTCGGGACGGCCGGCGCGTGACTTCAGGCAGCGCATGGCTGCGGCCAGGGCGATCGTGCTGCCGTCAGCCATGCGGACGAGTTAGGACACACTCGAATCTTCGCCATCGAGGCCGTGCAGCGACATGTGCCAGGCCTGCCTCGCCAACTGCTCGGAAGGTGGCCCGCCGAGCACGCCCCACTGGGGGCGGTGGACGGTCTGGCTTACCAGCCATGGCGGATGATTGCCGGTCGTCGAATCGCTCATCTCGGGCCTCCGTTTCTCCAACTGGAGTCACCGAGGTCTGGGGCGACAGCGGGCAGATGTGCCCAGGTCAGCGTACGCCTACGGGGCCGCCCGGCCGGGAGCCGGCCGGGCAAAAACATGAATCAGTCGGCCGGGCCGGTGGCCAAGGTCGCCGTCGCGGTGCGGGCGGCGCCGGACTGGTCGGTCCAGCCCACGGTGACGTGATCGCCCGGGCGATGGGTGCGAACCAGGGTCGACAGCGTCTGTTGGGTGGTTACGGCCTGGCCGCCGATGGACGTGATCGTGTCGCCGGCCACGATCCCGATCGCAGCTGCCGGCAGCCCTGGCTGGACGGCGGAAACGACCGCGCCGCCGCCGGGCTGGATGGCGACACCGAGGAAGCCGGGGAGGCCGATGTGGATCGTCGCGGTGGCGTGTCCGGATTCGATCTGGTGGGCGATGTTCACCGCCTGGTCAATGGGGATCGCGAATCCGACCGCTGTGCCGGCGGAGAAGCGACGGCCGCTCGACGCCGCAGTGTCGATGCCAATCACCTGTCCCGCCGCGTTGACAAGGGGTCCGCCCGAGTCACCGGGCTGTATCGGCGCGTTGGTTTCGATGAGGCCGTTCAGCGTCTCGGCGTTCGCCCCGTTGAGGTCGCTGGCCGTGATCGTCTGGTTGACCGCCTGAACGGTCCCGGTCACTGCGGCAGGTGTGCCACCCGCACCTCCGGCGTTGCCAAGAGCGACGACAGCGTCTCCGACCGCGACGGCCGAGGAGTTGCCGGTCTGAATCGGGGTGAGCCCGGATACACCCGGGACTTGGAGGACAGCAACGTCCTGGGTTGGGTCCGTCCCTACCACGGTCGCCTTATAGGTTCGGCCGGAGCTGACGAAGGTGACGCTGATGCTCGTTGCACCGTCGATCACGTGATTGTTGGTGAGGATCTCGCCCGTCGAGGTTAGGATCAGCCCCGTCCCGGCACCGCTCCCGCCCTGGAGAACCGTATTGATGTCGACAACGCTCGGGTCGACCTTGGCGGCGATGGCTGCCGTTTGCGGGGTGACGGCGTTGCCGGTTGAGGTTGAGGGCGACGATGGGCTGTTACCTGTACCCGGGCGGGTCGGATCCTCCGGCGCTGTCGGAGCCGGCGAGGAGGGAACGACCGGCGCGACCGGTGAAGCCGGTGCCGAGGCCGCCGCGCTCAAGGTTGGCCGTGTGCCGTCAAGGCGCCACTGACTGGTCAGTCCGACCGCCAGGAACGCGACGACCGCAGCGGTGCCGGCGGCAACTGCGACCATGAGCGGGCTCCACCCTCGTCGAGAGGCCGGCGGCTCAGTCGGCAGAGCCGTCGGCGACGGTCCATCCGAAGCCTCCCAGGGGTGCGGAGCGGAGACCCACTCAGGTGCGGGCGGAGACGTTCCCGGCTCATTCAGAGTGACTGGTTGGCTAGGAATGTCGCTCATCTGGGGCTCCTGAGAGTGCTGGTGGCTCGCTTGGCGAATGTTCTCTTCCATTGAGTCAACGCCTTCGACCTCATAGCCCGATGTGAGCCGCCTGGGACTCTGTTGATAAGTAGGGCCGGTCCCGCCTAGACGAGGCGCTGGTTCCAGACCAGTGCCGTGATGGCGGCGGCGATCGCCATGAGAAGGGCAATGCCGGTGAACCAGGCTGTGATCTCGCTGCGGTGCACGTCGTATCCCACGACGCGCCCGATCTCGCCGTAGACCGACTTCAGCTGGTTCGCGGTCTGCGCAGTGAAGGTCCGACCGTTGGTCTGGGACGCGATCTGGGCCATTGCCGCCGGGTCGGAGGGGACGGGGATGACCTGGCCGTCGATGTTTACGGTGCCGTCTTGCGTACCGAAGGCGATGGTGTTGATGGGCACACCGGCCTGCTTGGCCGCCGCCGCCGCCGAGGTGACGGCTTGAGCAGGCGACTCTCCGCCACGACCAATGGTCGGTGTTCCGTCACTCATCAGCACAATGGCGGCTGGAGCCGGCTTGCCGTTCGCGCCCGGCGGGAGCGCGGTGATGGCATTCAGTGACAGATCGATGGCGCCGCCTGTGGCCGTGCCGCCCCCGGCCTGGAGGCTGGCAATGGCGGCCAGCACTGTCGTGCGATCGGAGGTCGGCGGGACGAGGATCCTCGCGTTCGTGGAGAAGGCTACGAGCCCAAGCTGGACGCCAGACGGCAGAGCGTTCACGAAGCTGCGCGCCGCCTCTTGGGCGGCAGCCAGTCGGCTGGGTGTCACGTCGCTGGCGACCATGGATCCCGAGGTGTCGAGCGCAAGTACGACCGTGGCCCGTTGCCGCGGAGTTCGCACCGCTTGGGCTGGCCGCGCGAAGCCGATCACCAGTATGACCAGGGAACCGAGGAGGATGCTCGCGGGAATGTGGCGCTGCCAGCCGGGGCGGCGCGGTGCCACCGACGCCAGCATGTCCACGCTCGTGAACCGGGCCACGACCTTGCGGCGAGTCCGCTCTACAACGAGGTAGGCGGCGAGCAGCGCCAGCGGCGCGGCCAGCAGTACCAGCCTCCCGGAGGAGAGGAAAGTCATGATGCGCTCCCAGGCGTACGGGAAATCACGCGTTCGCCGCGCCTGCGCCCGACAAAGCGGACGACATCGACGAGCCAATCGCGGTCGGTGGACAGATGAAGGTGCTCGGCACCGGTCTCGATGAGAGATCGGCGGAGCCGCTGCTGGCGTTGCGCCGAGGCAGTGGAGTAGCGCTCGCGCAGCGCGGCGGAATTGGTTTGCACGTGCAGGTGGCGGCCAGTTTCGACATCAACAACCGACAGCATCCCGACCGCTGGCAGCTCGAACTCGCGGGGGTCAGTGATCTGAACGGCGATCACCTGGTGACCCCTCGCCAGGCGGCGCAGCGGCGGCATCCAATCAGACGTGTCCAGGAAGTCGGAAACAACCACCACCTGTCCCCGCCGAGGCTGGATGCGCGCCAGCCGGTTGAGGGCGGCGGCCAGATCGGCGGCGGGGTCGGGGACGGCTTCCCGCCGGGGGGTGTCGTACAGGCGGGAGAGGGCCGCGAACATCACGGCTCGTCCTGTCCTGGCCGGGAAGTGGGCGAGCCGGTCGCCGCCAGCGACGATGACA
>CAXMLU010000060.1:0-4276 GCA_964194255.1 uncultured bacterium | reverse complement strand
CCTCCTGATCCTCGGCCGCGGCCACGCCGAGAATGTCCTGCGCACCTATGTGTCTCATTACAACGGGAAGCGTCCGCACCGGGGCCTCGACCTGGCACAGCCAGATCGGCCGCACGTCGGAGCCGTCACCGGCGGCTCCCTTGCCGACATCGAGCGCCATGACATCCTCGGCGGCCTCATCCACGAATACCACCGAGCCGCGGCGTAGCCGCTCGACGCTCCACTCGTCGCGCCGTGAGCTTCATACCCGTGGTCCATGCTGATGCGTGATGACTCCGGCCTAGTCCTTGGGCCCACGCGCGGCGAGTGAGATCCAACCAGGAGCCGACAGCTTCCCCGAAGCCGCACCGGTCGGGGCCTAGCCACACGGCGGACGAGGCCGAGATGATCCACCAGTCGCCCCACAAGAACCCGTGAAACGGAGTTTCCGGCACCGACAGGTGCGCCGGAGCGCGTCGAGATGTCGACGAGACGCCGGGCCTGTCCTACATGAAGTTGCGTGTGTGCAGCGCGGAGAGCTCCGCCGCCTCGGTGTCGGAGAACCCGAGGCGCACGAGGCGTCTTCGGCGTCCGTCGTCCATCTCCGCCTGCAGTGCCTGCACGCGCGCCCAGCCGGTGGCGATCGCCGCCGGCGCCCATGAGCCGGCGGAGAGCACGACGAGGGCGTCATGAACGGAGGGAGCCAGGCCTGCGGTGGAGGTGAGGGCGTCGTGGCGTCGTTCGGTGGCGGCCCGGAGGCGGTCGCGGTAGCGGGGGTCCCCGCTGAGGTGCTCGCCCAAGTGGCCGAGGGCGAAGGCGACGTGGCGGGCCTCGTCTTGGAGGGCGAGGCGGGCGACCTGGGCAGTGACGGGATCGGGCGCGTAGCGGTCGAGGAACGATAGGAGCGAGAGGAAGGTGCCTTCCCCGAGGACGGACAAAAGGAACGATGCCGTGGCCCAGTCGGGCTCGTCGAGGAGTGTTTGCAGCGATGCCCGCCCACCCGCTCCGGACATGCCGAGCGGTCGGCCCGACAGTGATGCTCGGCGGGTGAACACCTCGACATGGCGCGCCTCGTCGGCCAGTTGTGTGGCGAGGAACTGGACCACCTCTCGGAAGTGTGGGTGAATCCGGCCGAGGAACCGGGCCGGGACCATCAGGGCGGCCTGTTCGTTCTCGATCAGGTAGGTCATGACCTGGACCACCGCCGTCTCCACGTCTTCGTGGAGGCCGGGTGGGGTCCAGTCGATGGCCGTGGCCGGGTCCCACTGCCCGGCGGCTGCTTGGGCGTAGAGCTTGGGGGCAAGTTCGGTCCAGACCTGGTCGCGTCGGTCGAGGTCGGCGACGGCCAGCGGCGGCCCACCGTCCTCCACCAGGGCGCCGCGGGCGGCAAGTCCCCACACGCTTGGCGGGCGGTCGACGACGGTCGAGGCGCCCCCGGCTCGTTGGGCGCCGGTCAGGCGACGGTCGGCGGCGTCGCCTCGGACGATGACATCGCCGTCGACCTGGTGACCGCCCGCGCGCGCCCACGGTCCCAGGTGAACCGACAGATGGGGGTCGGTCCCGGTCACGTGGAGTCGCTGGCCGGGCCCCATGGCGGCCAGCGCCCGGTCGAGGAGGAGATGCCCTCCGGCGTCGAGGCCGAGGGCGCCGAGGTCGAGCTCAGGGTCGGTAGCCGTCGGCCGTCACCTTCCCCTTGTCGTCGTAGAACTCGAAGCTATCGACCGCCGCCTCGAGCTGATCGTAGCCCGACACGCGGCCGGGCAGCCAGCGGGTCAGGCCCTCGAGGTCGAGCAAGGGGCGCACGGCCGCGTCGGCGTAGTCCATACCCAGCAGAAGTGACACGAAGCGGTCGACCAGCGGTGAGGCCGAGCCGGCGACGGACATGTTGCAGTGGTCATACGGCGGGGTCTGGGCCACGACCCGCGTCCCGCCGACGGGCAGCGTGCCTTCGGTCGTGAAGAGCAGGTGGTTGGCGTCGATCATGCAGGCGGCGTCCACCTCGCCCGCAGCCAGGGCCCGGGCCGCCTCGCGCTCGCCTCCGATGTGGTCGCCGTGCAGCCCGACGCCAACCTCGAAGCGTCGCGCTGTGACCTCGGCGTCCTTCAGCAGGGCGAGCGGGAGCAGAGTTGCCTGGGGGGAGTCGACCGCGCCGGTGGCCACCACCCGTCCTCGCAGCCCCGATGCGTCGGTGATCGGAGCATCGGCCCGCACGACGACGACCGAGGTCAGGTCGCGGTCGGTGTCACGCATGGCGACCGCCCGCGCTGTCGGCGCGAGGCGGTGAGCCCGGATCCAGGCCAGAGGCGAGTTCCACGCCACGTCGATGTGTCCCTGTGCCAGGTCCTCGACTTGGCGCTCGTAGTTGGAGTACAGGACGTAATCGAACGGGAGGTCGTGCTGGGTGAACCAGCGGCGGAACCCGTCCCAAATGGTGACCACCTTGGGGTCATAGGCGACCGCGCCGAGCAGCAGCGGCCTCGTCACAACAGCGGGAGGCCGTTGATGGCCCGCCCGACGAAGTCGAGCAGGGCGTCGGTGGTGGGAGCCATGACACGGGCGGCCCGGGCGTCGCGGAAGCCGCGCTCGACGCCAAGCTCCTTGCGGAAGGGGGCGCCTCCGCAGACCTTCATGGCCAGGTCGGTCACGGCGATGGCCGCCTCGCCGGCGGCGGCCTTGACCTCCAGCACCCGCAGCATGGCGTCGTCGCGCCCGACCTCCGGCGCGGCGGGGGTATCGGCGAGAAGGGCGGCGGCCTGGTCGGTGGCGATGCGCATGCGGGCGTGTTCGACACGCACGAGCTGCTGTCGGCCATGATCTGATCAAGGTGCTCCAAGCGGGTCGACGTCAGATGGGCGCCAGTCTCGGCCGTGACCGCCTCCATCAGCCCCACGCTGAAGGCTGCGCTCAGCACCAAGAACCACGGCAAAGCTTCGGCCAGGGCGACGTCGAGGCCGGTCCCATCGGCGCCCAACATGGAGCCCGACGAACTGTCACCCCGGAGGCGTCCAGTGGCGCCGAACGGTTGCCCCGCAGCCCGAGCCCATCGAACGGGCCCGGTTCTGACAGCCCAGCGGCGTCAGAAGGCACCAGCCAAAGCGTCATCGGACATCCCCTGCCAGCGGCCGGCTCGACCAGACGTAGCTGTCAGCTTCGCCGGCAGAGGTCACCCAGCTCTTTCGGACATCCAGGCGCACCGAACCGGCTGACTCGATGGCGGTGCCCAGCGGTGCCCAGAAGTGGCTCCGCGAGCCCACCCCGGAGAATGCCAAGGTCGTCAGATGCTGGCCGGCGCCGATCGCGTTGCGCACCTCCTCCGGGCCGTGGTTGTCGATGAGCACCGTGGCCGCGTAGTGCATCAGCACCACCATGGCGGTCGAGCCGCAGGCGCCGGCCAAGCGCTGAATCACGTCAGCGGCCTCCCTCAGACGCCCACCGCCCCCGCCGACGGGCTCAGGCACCGTCAACCCCAGGATCCCCGCCTCGCCGAGCGCCCTGATCGCGCCGCGAGGGAAGGCTCCGGTCGCGTCAACCTCGACCACGCCAGGGACAACAACATCGTTGATAACGCGCTGCAGCGCGTCCTGATAACCGCTCATATCGATCCTTTCGTGTGTCATGGATCGACGACCGCGGCGCGCTAGGGCATAGGGAGCACCCTGGCCGCGGCCGCCGGCATCGCCCAACCGGGCGAGCGGCTGAAAGTTCAGCGACGGCGTGCCATGGCGCCCTCCTTCCCGCCGCGACGCTAGCGCTGGCGATACGCGCCACGCGCCTAAGCGCTCCGCCACCGGCGGCGGTGCCGGTGCTGGGTCGATCGAGGCCCCTGAGCAGTGTTGAGACGCAGAATCACAGCCCCTCCAAGCGGAATCACCGGCGTACAAGCGGCTCACCCTCGTCAGTCGGGGGTCGACAACGTCCAGGGCACCCGAGCCGGCCGTATCGGGGCCGCGCTGCCTCAGTCGACCGCAAACGTGCCGGTCACCCGCAGCGTTCGCCCTGGCAGCGGTAGGGGATTTGGGTGGTGCGGTGCCTTGCCCTTGAACCCTCAACTCCGGTCCGATCACGGGTCTGACTGGGAGTTCGCGTCCCGCAGACCGACCTGGCCGAGTGTTCGACAGGAGGAATGCGCGTCGAAGATCCCCAACAACCGTGACCAGGGAGATAACGGTCGATCTGGCGTGAGGAAGACCCCGAGCGACGCCGCACGGCGGATGCTCGCATCGGATGTTCGGGCGCGCTCGCGGCAGTGCGCGCCATCGACTGGACGGCCCCGGGATAGGTTGAGTCCCGCGCGGTG
>CAXMLU010000059.1:0-13914 GCA_964194255.1 uncultured bacterium | reverse complement strand
GTACTGACTCCTGCGCGGCTCTACGGAAAGGCTGGGACGACGCTTCTAGCGTGGGGCCCATGGGCGACGCCGTGCTCTATGCAGGACGACCACGTCGTCACCATCACCTACAACCGTCCGGAGGCGCTGAACGCCGTGAACGGGGCGCTGCGAGCTGATCTCAACCGCGCCTTCGCCCGGTTCCGCGACGACCCGGAGGTCTGGGTCGCCATCGTCACGGGTGCCGGGCGAGCCTTCTGCGCGGGCGCCGACCTCAAGGACGGCGAGGGCTCCACCGGCATCTTCCCGGGATCGTTCTGGGAGAAGCGACGTTGAACTCGTTCGAGAGCGGCTGGGAGATCTTCAAGCCCGTGATCGCCGCCGTGAACGGCTACTGCCTCGGCTACGGCCTGACTCTGTCACGTGGTGCAGGCCGCCATGAAGCCCGACCAGCAGGAGACCTTGATTCGCATCGTCCGTGAGGCCGTGACCAACGCGACCCGTCACGGCCGGGCCAGCCGCATCCGCATCCGTTCGCGGACGCCACGCGGCCACTGCTGCAGGTGGCGGACAATGGCGATGGCTTCGACCCGGCTGGCGTCCTCCCCGGATCGACCGGATTCGGGCTGGTGAGCGTGCGGGAGCGAGCCGAGGCGCTCGGTGCAACATTCGCCGTCCGTTCAAGTCCCGGGCAAGGCACGACCGTGGAGGTGGCATGGCGGTAGACACGCCGGTCCGAGTGCTGGTAGCCGACGACCATGCTCCAACCCGAGCGCTCGTGCGGGAGGCCTTGGAGCGCGGGGGCTTTGAGGTCACGGCTGAGTCGGCAGACGCCGCCGGGGCGGTGGAGGCCGCACGGCGCACGAGCCCACAGGTCGCCCTGCTCGACATCCGCACGCCCGGAAACTGAATTGCGGCCGCGCAGGCGATCGCCGCCGATTCACCCGACACGTAAATCGTGATGCTCACCGTCGCCGAGGACGATGCCGACCTGTTCGGTGGACTGCGGGCGGGCGCCTCGGGCTACCTGCTCAAGGGGATGGACCCGAAGCAGCTACCCGAGACATTGCGGGCTCGCCGGCGAGGCCGCCCTGCCAGACTCTCTTGTCGCCCGGCTAATTACGGAGTTTTGTGGCCGGGAGCGGCGGCGGGTCCTGGTCGGGGGCGCCGGCTGCGAACAGCGGCTCCCGGAGCCCGAGTGGGAGGTGCTCGAGTTCCTCGACGAAGGGCTCAGCACCGCGGACATCGCCGAGCGTCTCTACATCGCCAAGGTCACCGTCCGAAGCCATGCAGCTGAGATCGTGCGCAAACTGCAGGTTCCAATTAGAGGCGGCGGTTACGACTGCTTCGAGGTCACGATGATCCGCTGCGGGCTAGGCAACTCGTGGTCAAGGCTCGTTCCTGAAGCGCGGTCGAGGCTGACGATAGAGCGCGCCGTCAGCTCTAGCGACCAGAGCTTCCACGGAGTCGTCTGCTTCTAGATGGGCGATGCCGATGGAGACGGACCACTGGTCCGGAGGCCGCGCCAGGATGCTGTTGACTGCCGCCATCCGGTCGATGGCCTGTGCTTCCTCGAGACCCGGAAGGATGCAAAGGAACTCGTCGCCCCCGAAACGAACGAGAAGATCGTACGACCGGAGATTGGCGCGGAGGACATTGGCGATCTCGCGCAGTATCCGGTCTCCTTCGGCGTGGCCACGCGAATCGTTGATGGCCTTGAGACCATCCACATCAACGAACGCCACGACGAGTGCCTGGTTGGTACGACGGGCTCTTGCCATCTCTCGTTGGAGCTCCATGAGTCCGACACCGCGGCGGTGTGCGCCGGTCAGGTCATCCAGACAGGGCGCGTCTCGATCCTCGGTCTCCGCCACTCCATCCCCGAGCGCGCCTCGGCGGTCATCTGTCCCGGTTCGGCGGTCCTGTGAGTCCCGCGTCCGATCCGACGCCACCTGGACCAGGGCCAGCTCCGAACGGTGAAGGGCGTCGACAATCGCGGGCGCGTCCGCCACCAGCTCGATGGGCTCGTCGGCGTCGGGCGCCAACTCGTCAGACGGGGCGATGGGCGCAGGCGGGCCCCCGGAACCGGGCAACCAATGGATAGAAGCGACCTTCACGACGGTCCTCTCTTGACATCAGAAGAGGCGTCGTGCCTGAACGGGGCGGCAACCAACACGGTCGTCCTGCCAACCAGGCGTCCCTCCGGTACTCCCGAGGCTACCAGTCTCCACGGTAAGGTCCGCGCCGTGGGTGTGTTCGTTCGCCGGCCGCTAAGCCAGTTGGCCCACGTTCCCGCCATCCTGACCGCGCATCTCTTGTACTTGTGGTTCCTTGGCGAGGCCCGACGGATCGGCCCGGACCCCTCGTTTGAATCGGTATCCCAAGCCGCAAGCCTGATCCCCGACCGGCTTGGACGCGCCGTTCGTCGCAACTTCAGCGCCCGCACCTTGCCCACGGCGCGCTCACCTGCCAGATCGGTCACGGCACCCTTTTCACCAAACGGGCGGCAGAGATCGGTGACTACGTCTTCATCGGCACGCATTGCAACATCGGTTTCGCCGCCATCGAAGACGATGTGTTGATTGGCAGCGGTGTTCACATCACCAGCGGGCGCAACCAGCACCTCACTTCTGATGTCACGCGACCGATCCGGCTCCAAGATGGCCTGTTCACTCGCGTGCACATCGGCGAAGGATCGTGGCCGGGGAACGGTTCCGTAGTCACGGCCGACGTTGGCCGCCGTGCCGTGGTCGCAGCCGGGGCTGTCGTCACCAACCCCGTGGAGGACTTCACCGTCGTCGCGGGCAACCCGGCCGTTCTCGTCCGGCGCCGGACCGGTGCGACGCCCATGTAGCGCTCACGGCCGCTCCCCGTATGCTGACTGCATGCAGACCATCGGGATCTTCCTGTTCGATGACGTCGAGGAGCTTGACGCGGTCGGGCCATGGGAGGTCCTGGCCAACTGGACCCAGAACTGGCCGGAAGACGACTGGCAAGCCGTCCTCTTTTCGAGGGCGGGTGGTGAGGTGATCTGCGCCAAGGGCTTGATCATCCGCGCCGAGTACGACTGGCAGAGCGTGCCTGCCCTGGACGTGCTGGTGTTCCCCGGCGGCCAGGGCACCCGAGTTCAGCTCGCCGACACCGACGTTCTCGACTGGGTCCGTCGCTACCAGGACGCGGGAACGATGATGACCAGTGTGTGCACGGGATCGCTGGTGTACGCGGCGGCAGGAATTCTCTCCGGTCGTCCCGCGACCACCTACTGGAATGCTCTGGATCTTCTGGTCAAGCTCGATTCGACAATCGAGGTGCGGGCCGATGACCGTTGGGTCGATTCGGGCGACGTCGTCACCGCGTCCGGCGTTTCTGCAGGCATCGACATGGCCCTACATCTCGTTCGCCGACTGGCCGGCGAAGATCGAGCCCGCCAGGTTCGTCGCGCGATTCAGTACGACCCAGCGCCACCCGTCTGATCCCACGTTTTTGGCACCAGCGCCAGCTGTCGAGACTGGGCGACCAGGCGGCCAGTGCCATCCCAGATCTCGCCGTCGTCCTCGACGAACCCGGCGCTGACGTAGCGGGTGGAGAAACGGCATCGCAACTAGCCGGGCGCAGGATTGGCGACGATGTGGGCGGTGAGCTCGATGGTCGGCGTCCACGCAACGGGCAATCGCGCATTGAATGCGGTAGGCGGGGGGTTGTCTACCGCGCAGAGCAGAGCCACGCTGTCAATGCACTCGTTGTCCGGGAGCCGGAACCAGCCGCGCATGAGCGGCCGGCCCGACTGCTCCCCCGTTGCGAACGTAGCGTCGTCAGGGTGAAGGCGGAGCCCGACCTTGCCCATGAAAAAGCGGAAAGGTATCCGTCGGCTCGAGACGCACGCATTGCCTCGGCGGCGGAAGCTCGGGCGGTGAGCCCTCGATGAGCTCGGGACCTTCGGCCAGGGGCAGATCGCCAGCGGTGCACAGCACGGCCAACAGGGGCGCTCCTCGGACGACATCAGCGCCGTTGCCGTGGCGAAGCGCTTTCCCTGCTTGAGGATGCGAGTGCTAATCCGAACCTGGCAACGGAGACTACCGTCGCGTCAGTGAAAGACTCGTGGGTAGCTCACCAGTCAGCGCGTTTCGCGGTCAGCGAGACCGGAAGTGGCCCAGGCGTGGTGTTCCTTCACGCCGGCGTGGCGGACCGCCGCAGCTGGTATCCGGTGATGCAAATCGTCGGAAAGGACTACCGGGCCGTGGCGTACGACCAGCGCGGGTATGGCGATACTACGTATGCGGCTGAGGCGCATTCAGCCGTCGCCGACCTCGTCGCCGTTCTCGACGACTTAGCCCTCGACCAAGCGGTGTTGGTCGGCTGCTCGAGGGGCGGACAGCTGGCCTATGAAGCCACCTTCCGTGTTCCGGAGAGAGTGGCCGCCCTGGTGTTGGTCGACTCTGCGCCCCAAGGAGCACCGCAGACGGATCTGCCTCCGGTCGTGCAGGATCTGGCGGCGGCGCTTGACGATGCCGAGGAGAGGGGTGACCTCGAGCGGGTCAACCAGTTGGAGGCGCGGATCTGGCTCGATGGGCCGGAGGCGCCGTCGTCACGGGTGGGAGGCGATGCACGCGAGCTCTTCCTCGACATGAACCGCCGCGCCCTGACGGCAGCACCCAAAGGTGAAGAGGAGGAGTTCGTCGCCGACTGGGACCAACTCACCGAGCTCGATCTGCCGACCCTTGTGATGGTGGGCTCCTTGGACCTGCCGAGCGTGATTCGGCGAGCAGACTTGATGGGCAACGTCATCTCCGGGACCAAGCTGATAACCCTCGATGGGGCCGCCCACCTGCCGATGCTCGAATGCCCGTCGTTGGTCGCCGGACATCTTCTCGAGTTTCTGGGCGGACTTGATCTCTAGAAGGACGTAGCCTCGGTGGCCGTGCCGGTGGATGATGAGCTCGACGTCGTCACCTTCGCGGGCGCCTTCATGCGATTGATGGCCGACGTCCACCGCTTGGCCGGCTCGGAGTCGGAGTCGCGACTGGCTACGGCCATCGCCGAGCATCTGGGCGTGGATCCCGCAGAACTACCCGTCGTCGAACAGACCTTCCCGGTGCCCGATCACCCGAACGTCCAACTTGCGCTCGAGGAGGTAGCCGCTCATCTCCCAACGTGGCGGCTGCTCGGACTGCCGGTCGAGGTGATGCACTGGCAGGGGTTCGGTCTCAGCAACCTTGCGTCCCCATCCACGCTCGGACCGCGCTTCCAACCCATCGCTCCCGCCTACGTCAATGTCCCGGTCGACGTCGACCGTACGTTGCCTTGCGTCTCGCTGGCCGTGTGGCTGCTCCGGCACAACGACATACCGGTAGCCGTATTGACATCACTGGGTGATCCGCATCGAAACCAACCCGGCCTCAGAGTCGAGGTGATGTCCCCCGAACGCGCCGCAGCCGTCGCCTTCTTGGCTCACATTCAGGCGTTGGCCCACAAGCTCAACGTGTACCGAGGCAAGGTGCTGACCTTCAGCTTCGGCGAATGGGGCTCCTTCGGCCTGAAATTCCACCCTCTCCCCCAGCTCACCCGCGACGACCTGATCCTGCCCGAGTCCGATCTGGACGCCATCGAGCGGCACACGGTCGGAGTCGCCCAGCACGCCGACCGGCTCCGGGCCGCGCAACGTCATCTGAAGCGAGGGCTTCTGTTGTACGGCCCACCGGGGACCGGTAAGACGTTCTCGGTCATGTATCTCTGCAGCCGGATGCCCGGGCGTACCACCATCCTGCTGAGCGGCCAGGCGGCGCCGACCCTCGGTCAGGCCGCGGCGATCGCCCGTAGCCTCCAACCGTCGATGCTCGTCCTCGAGGATGTCGACCTGGTGGCCATGGAGCGGACCATGCCCGGCATGGCGTCGAACCCGCTGCTCTTCCAGCTCCTGAACGAGATGGACGGACTCGATGAGGATGCCGACGTGATCTTCGTGCTCACCACCAACCGAGTCGAACTCCTCGAGCCGGCGCTGGCCAACCGGCCGGGGCGAATCGATCAGGCTGTCGAGATTCGCCTCCCCGACCCAGCCTGTCGGCGACGCCTGATCGAGCGGTACTTTCGAGGCCTGGTGCTCGAGGACGTCGACATCGATGCGATCGTGGATCGGACCGCCGGCGTGAGCGCGGCGTTCTTGAAGGAGCTCGGACGGCGGACGGCGCTCGTCGCGGCCGAGACCACACCCGGTGATCATTCCCTCGTCATCCGCCCCGACCACGTCACCGAAGCCCTCGATGATCTGCTCGAGCACAGCAGTCCCGTCCTCCGGGCCGCGCTCGGCACCGCCGGAGTCCCTTCCTCGCACACGGCCATGCCATTCTCCGACTCCTGAGGTCAGACCCTTTCCCCTCGTTGCTTGGCCACGGATTCACTTTGTGAAGACGGCGAAGAAATCGCGCCAGAACGTCGACAAGAAATGGGTGGCACCGAAGTACATGCCCGGCAGGAGCTTCGTCGCCGCCAGACCCCCGAACCCGCTGGCAAAGGAATCGAAGTTCACGAACTCCGGGTTGATATCGAGCTCCATGGCCCGTACCGCACCGGCCGCGACCATCGTCGCAGCCAGGGTCGAAGGGCTGAGCGCCGGCCCGGCCGCGTAGAGCATATGGCCGGCCCCATCGACGCCGAGGGCTGACCTGGCGGTGTAGACGACGTGGCCCAGGGTGATTCCCCAGGTGCCCAGGATGTTGCTATCGAGCCCGGCCACCGGTGTGCCGCCATCGACCAAGAGGCCAAGGTTCTGACGCACGGCGACGACCTCGGAGGTGAGGTTCACGTCGCGGCCCCAAAGACCCACGGTGGCTGATCCGTCCCGATAGATCACCGCCGAGGCGGCCCCCGGCCGGAGGGGAACAGCGGCGCGGCCGTCCGCGTACCAGCCGCCACGGGAGGCATTGAGCTGAAAGCCCGAGTTGAACGTCGCCACCAGGGACGGGACCATCGCCGGGGCGACGGCGCCCTGCAGAGACCACACACCCGTGGGCTGAGTGGAGCCGGCATACAGGGCGAATCGGAGCCGAGAGGTGTCGAACCAGGCCACCGCCACCGCCGGTCCCGACGCGGACGTGTGGAGGAGGGTCGTAAACAACGCAGGTGCCCCGCCGGCCACGCGGCCGGCCGGCTGCCATGCACCATCCCCGGACCGAGCCACCCAGCCCGACGCGCGGATCGGTTGCGGAGTGCTCGCGGGCGGGGCGGGCGCGGTCGTCGACGTGGTCGCAACGCTCGATGGTGGCGTCGACGAGCGGGTTGGGGCAACCGTCGGCGCGAGCGGGGCTGGCGCGGCCGACCGGTGACCGGTGGAGCCTGGCGAGCAGGCAACAGCAACGCTGCACACGAACGCCATCGCTATCGGCGGGCGCGCCAAGACTCCCTTCACACCTACAGGATCTCTCGGTTAGCCGCCGTTGGGACCGCGCCCTCGCGGGCGCTGACTACACCATGTGACTCAGCAAGACGGTGCGGTAGCTGGGCTCGCTTATCTCCACCCCACGGGCCAGCGCCCGCTGCCGGCGCTCCTCGGCGTGCGGGTCGCCGGCCCGCATCGAGTCCTCGTCGACCCAGATGGTTCCGACCAAACCCTCACCCGTCGAACGGTTGACCATGTTGCGCACGGCCACCATCCCAGACGCGGCTTTAAGATCGGGAAGCAAATCGGACCGGAAGAAGGCAACGTGGTCGTCCACCTTCGCCGGATCCATCTTCACCCGCACGACCCGCAACGGGCGACCCACCCCCAGGTCCTGCGGTCGGATGATCTCGACGACCACCTGCTCCATGGTCTCGACCGAGATCTGCCCACCCAGGGCGGCCATCGCATCCTTGCGGAGCTTCGAGACGGCGCTGTCACTGGCCTGCAGGTTCTCCAGGGTGTCCCAGATGCCGAGGATGCCGAAGTCGCCCGTCGAATGGTTCCCGTTCGCAGTCAAGCCCTGAAATCCCCTCTGGCCCTCAATCTCGGGTATCACCTTCTCTCGCAGGAACGCTACGCCCGCGTCCATGTTCTCGGCTCCGGTCACGGTATTCACTCGGACGAACATGCCGACCTCCTCTGGATGCCACCACGCTAGTGAGCCGCAGCGCCGCCGGGAAGGGGTGGTGCCCGCAATTCCTATGCTCTCGGCGTGAGTTGGCCATCCGCAGAGATCGACGTCGACGAAACCCTGGTGCGCTCGTTGCTCGCGGAGCAGCACCCAGACCTGGACCGTCTCTCGATCGTCAAGGTCAACGCCGGATGGGACAACACCCTCTGGCGGCTCGGGGACGAGTTGCTTGTCCGACTACCTCGCCGCGCGGTCGCGGCGCCGCTCATTGTCAACGAACAGCGGTGGCTGCCCGACCTCGCGCCCCGCCTTCCGCTGCCGGTTCCGGCGCCCGTTCGGGTCGGCCAGCCGTCCGTTGACTTCCCGTGGTCATGGTCGATCGTGCCCTGGCTCGACGGCAGTCCCGGCGACCGCAGCCCGATTGCCGATCCCGAAGATACGGCCAGGCGTCTCGGCCGGTTCCTTCGGGCCCTGCACCACGACGCGCCGGCTGAGGCTCCGCAGAATCCCTTCCGCGGGGTGCCGTTATCGCAACGAGCTACCACCTTCGAGGAGCGGGTTGCCGAACTTGCGACCGAGATCGATGTTCCGGGTACACGGCGGGTGTGGGAGCGGGCGTGCGCGGCGGCCCCGTGGTCCGGCCCGCCGATGTGGCTCCATGGCGATCTCCATCCGGCCAACACCCTTTTCCTCAATGGGACGCTCGCCGGGGTGATCGACTTCGGCGACGTCTGTTCCGGCGACCCGGCGACTGACCGCGCCGCCGCCTGGATGCTGCTGCCCTACCAGGCAATCGGGACGTTCATTGACGCCTACGGGGTCGCCGACGCCGACCTCGAACATCGGTCTTTGGGCTGGGCCATCCTGTTCGCGCTGATGCTGCTGGCCATAGGTCTCGACGACAAGCCGACCTACGCGGTCGTCGGCCGATCGACCCTCGCCCGGGCGATCGAGGGCGACGAGACGCTCTTCTGACGGGTCACCAAGCGGGCACAGACGGCGACGGCCGAGGCAGAGAGAGCCCTCTGTCTCGCCACTTCGGCCGTGCCGGTCTGCTGGACGCAGCGATGTATTACCGCGGTGGCAGTCCGCTGAAACTGACTTTTCAGACGCCGGGGAAGGCGCGGCGCAACTCGGCGAGATGCCCGTCGGCACCTTCGAAATCGGGAGTGTGCTCGGAGTCGAGTCGGCCGTAGACCAGGCGGACAAAGGCCTCCCCAGGTAGCTCGAGATCCGGAGGACCCGCGCCGTCATCCGGGGCCAGCGATATGCCATTGGCGAAGAGGCTGACGGCGAAATGCCGGTCGGGCGCGACGGTGCGGACCCGGAGCTGTTTGGTCGACCCGGTCGGCTTGCCGGCATACCTGGCAATCATCGGAACCGCCTCGAGCACGACGGCCGCGGCATCCGGCTCGAGCGGGGCGGCTCGGTCGAATACCACGGCGACGTCCCAGGTGTGGACCACGTGTTCATTGATCCGAAGACGAATGAAGGCGGCATAGTCGAAGGTCATTGGACCTAAAGCGAGGCGGAATCGTTGGCGTTCCTCGTCGGTCAGGGCGTCGACGCGTTCTATGAAGGCTCGATCGGCCTTTAGGGAGTCGGCCGCCTTCCCATCAGGCCCTTGGCGTTCCACACATCCCAGACCGATTGTTGATTTACCTCGCCCCCCAGACCCTCGTCCACCCGAAGAGTCGAGATCACGGCCCCAGACCCGAGGTGTGACAGGACGTCGGCCACCGTCCACTTCGACGGATAGGCGTGGGTGCGGAGCTCTCCGGGGCCGAGCGGCTCGACCAGGGCCCGCAACCTCGCTACCGAAGCTTCTAGTACCGCGCTGTCATCAGCCATCGGAGGCGTACTCTGCCTGGTTCACAGGCACCCTCGGCAATCGCCCGCACTGGCAGCGCTGGCGCGGCTGAACATGGTGTGAAGGACGGCGACGCCGTCGCCCCGGGAGCGGATCCGAAGGACGAGCTGGTCGGCCTCGGCGTCCACCGTCCAGCTCGCCCAGGAGCAACACTCCGTCTCTACTGCGACGAGCTCGCGAAGCTCCTGCTCGACGCCCGACTTGGCGCGGAAGTGCAACCAAAGCCCATCCTCGGTCTCGACCCGCTCAACCGCCGCGTCAGCCAGGATCTGCACCCAGCGCTCGCCTTGGGTGGCGACGCCGGCGGCATCGAGTGTGCACGCGATTGGCTCCTCGCCAGGGCCGGTGGTGCCAGAGATCGACAGCGGGACGGACATGACCTACCTCCAGTGACGTGGACGACGTCGCCATCGTGCATATTAAAGTCAACTTGATGTCAAGGGGGTCGACTGACAATGGCTTGGCGTTCTTGACGATCGGCGACGTGGCCCAGCGCACCCAGAAGCGCGCCTCGTCGATCCGCTACTACGAGGCGATTGGACTTCTGCCCGAGCCGCTCCGGGTCAATGGGCGCCGCCGCTACCAGCCGGGACGATCAGAACGCTCGCCGTGATCGACACCGCACAACGGGCCGGGCTGACGCTGGATGAGATCAAGCTGCTCCTCGACGCCTCGCCTGATGACAACGCTGCCGTCGACCGCTTTCGGGAGGTCGCCGAGCGGAAACTCCCCGAGATCAACGCCTTGATCGAGCGCACCGAGCTGGTCAGGAGCTGGCTCGAAGACGCCGCCCGCTGCCGGTGCCCGAGCCTCAACGAATGCCCGCTCTTTGACGATCCGCCGGAGCTTCGCCCCGCTGGCAAGCCGGCGCCCTAGACCGGCCCGCCGCACTTTCACCGGTCCCGTCGCAGCCGGGCCGTCAGCCGTCCGTCGCGGCGCAAGCACCGCCGGCCGCGCACCGCCGGCCGCGCACCGCCGGTCGGCCCTCAGGGCGACGATTCGCATGATTTTCGGGGGATAAATCGTCTTCTGGTGCCTGTAGCGGCAGACGATGAAATGGCCGTTTGTCGCGGCGCCAACCGCGCCTTCACGGCCCGATGCTCATATGGAACGTGAACATCCGGTCGGCGTCGATCCGGGCGTAGGTCGGCCCTGAGTCCAGAAAAATCTCCCATTCAGCGCCATAGCGGGGCACGTAGATGTCGAGCAGGGTCTGGCGGAAGCCGGCGTGCTCCTCGCTGCGAACTTCGATCGGCACCGCCCGCCCATGGGCGGTGATCGCCAGCTCTTCCCCAGGAAGATGGGTGGCGCTGACGTAAGGTCGCCGCCGGATATGACGGAACCTCACGGAGTCCGGTGAGGACCCAAAAAAGAAGGCGCCGCGGTAGAAGATGCCGTCCACTGGCCCCACCAGCGGCCGGCCGTCCGAGGTCACCGTCGCCAGCGCAAGCAGTGACATGCCGGTCAACCGCGAGCAGACCTCTGATGCGCTCAGGCGTCGCTCTGGAGTGATGATGCTCCGGAGGTGGCCACCCGCAGCGGCCAGACTCACGGCGCCGCCGACGAGGTCCTGGCACCGGTGCTCATGCAGTTCTTCATGACCTGAACCCCCGTCGCCAGATCGGCTCGCGGCCGACCGCCTAGCTGCTGGTCGGCGCCGGAGGCGGGAGTTGTCCGGAACACGGGGCGCCAATTCCCATCATGACCCGGTGTTCCCGCCCACCACTGCGGACCAAGAGTGGCATGCAGCCAGGGTCCCGCACCCAATAACCCCCTGCGAATACCAACCACTGGGAGCTGCCGTGACAACGATCGACGACAAGTCGCTTCGTTCGCGGGCTCGGAGATCCCCAGCCGACCCACAGACGGTCGGCGACCTCGGCGGGAACGATCAACTCGAACGCAGCATCCGAGCGTATGTAGAGACCCCACTTGGCGAAGAGCCGGGCCGACGGATCGACCTCTCCCGAGGCTGACGCTTGCAGAGCTGTCTTCATCGCCGGGCTGGCAGGAAGCGCGACGACCCCGAGGACAACGGTGAGATCACTCGTCGGCGCCGTCCCGGCTATGGCCTGAATACAGGTCAAGGTGACCCCGGTTCAGAGGACGGTTGCGAGGACAACGCAGTGGTAGTCGGGCGGATGCCGGAGCCCGAACACGCCGTGGCCGTGACCATGGCGGCGGACGTGAGCAGCGCGATGGCGCGCACTCTCGTCAGCATTGACGCGGTCGTACGGCTTCGAGGCGAGCTCACGTGCTTCCTACACCGCCGCCGCGGCAGTTCCGAATGCATCGTCGTTCGTGTCACTTTGGCCGGCGATTCCCCGGAGGTCACCATCGTCGTCACACCAGGTCGTGACGACGTCGAAGCCGCTTGCGGCGAGGGCCGGAGCCAACGCCTCGTCCTGATCCCCTCCCACCTCGATCACTAGCCAACCGCCAGGGCGGAGCAAACGCTCAGCCGCGGCGACAACCCGCCGAACGAGGTCGAGACCATCGGCACCGCCGTCGAGGGCAAGGCGAGGTTCGTAGCGTTGTACGTCTGCCGGTAGCAACCGGAGTTCGCCGGTCGGCACATAAGGAGCCACGGCGGTGACGAGGTCGAACCCCCTACTACTGCGCAGAGGCTCGGCAAGGTCGGCCACCGCCGTTGGTACGCCGTTGCGACGCGCACAGGCGGCCGCCCGCACGTCAACGTCGACACCGACGACCGCGGCGGCTGGAACCTGCGCCATGAGGTGAGCGGCGATCGCACCGGCACCGGTGCAGAGATCGACCGCCCGGCCGTTATCCGGGAGCAGCGCCGCGGCGCGACGAGCCAGCTCCTCGCTCTGGAACCGGGGGACGTAGACGCCAGGCGCCACATACAGCGTCTGGCCGCAGAACAGGACCGTGCTGGTGATCCAGGCCAATGGCTCGCCCTGCTCGCGCCGGCACACCCATGCCTCGAGCGTGGGCTCGTCGGGGGCAGCGGTGAGGACCTCCGCCGCCTCGTCGGCGGCGGCGACGCAGCCGGCCGCGACGAGCCTGCGAACTACAGCCGCGAGGATGGGGTCGGCGACGATCACCCCATGAGTATCGCCGCTACCCACGGATCAGCCATTGCATTGCGACATAGCGTCGCCCGCTTCGCCCCAGAGCGTGGAGGCGGGCGCCCTTCGGCGTTAGGCCAGTCCAGCGGGGCCCTTCTGCAAGTCTTCACTGTTCATCACGGGTGCGATCTGAACGTCGGCGTTCAGATTAATCGGCCTGCGGCCGCCGGCCGTGCCGAGCCCTCGTCGGCGAGTACGCCAAGAGCCCGCCCGGTTATGTCACGCCCGGTGATCAGACCAGCGTGAGCCGTCCCACCAACGCCGCCAGCCGGGCGCATCGGGATCGGGGTACCAGCCGGGCGGAGCAAGTCCCAACGGCTGGATCCAACCTGGCCCGTTTGTGACGACCGGACGGTTGGCACGGGACCGTCGCATGCCGCCGACGATGAGAAGCACGGCGCCGGTGAGAAAGAGCAGCCCGCCGAGTGACCCAACCAATGCGTACGGAAGGAAGCCGCGGAACGTCTCGCCAAGGGAGCGGCTGATGAGCACCTCGTTCGATCCGGTGGTGTCGAGCCGGATCTGATACGGACCGGGCTCTTGGACATGGAACTGCACGGCGGCCGTGTATATGCGCGAACCTTTGGTGATCGTTTCGTTGACCGTCACGAAGCGGACGGGGACCTGGCCCGTCGGGCCAGTCACAGAGACTTCGTTGGGCGCAAGATCGGGGGTGGTGTTGTGGGTAAACGTGATCGCGCCGCCGGTGGTCGTTCCCGTCCGCTGGAAGATCATCCACGTCCCCCTGCTCAGGTGACGTTGGGCAGCACCCGGCGTCCTGACGGTGGGCGTCGTGATCGATCCGAGTGCCCGTGAGGCGATGACGACCGTCGGCGGCGCGGCCGTTGCCACTCCCAGAATGAGGAAGGCGAGGCCGAGCCACAGCGGCGGTCCAACTTTGCGG
>CAXMLU010000058.1:0-3111 GCA_964194255.1 uncultured bacterium | reverse complement strand
GTCTGTGCGCACGTGCGCAGGCACGACCTGGGGGATTGCGCACGCACGCATGCCCCTATAGAGGGGCGTGCGCAATCCACGTGCGCACGCAATCCCTCTCCGGCCATCGTTGGCACGGGGCCTTTTCACTGGTCTGCGCCGACGGCGGGACGCCACATGTTGGTGCGGCCGTCGGCGATTTCTGATTCCGCGAGTCCGGCCTCGCTCAGGGCTTTCAGCGACGCTTGGATGGTGCGGGCTTTGAGTGGCGGTCCACCCGTATCGTCGACTACCACGAGATCACCGATGTCGTGGACGGTGACCGACGTGGTGGCCTTTCGGAGGGCGGCCAGGACTCGCCGTGTTGCGGGCGGCATGCCGTCGTTGCCGGAGGACGCCGTCGTCCGGTTCTCAAGCCGCTCGATGCGGTAGTGCATGGGCGCTCCGAGGTCGTCGGGGTCGTCGGTCCAGACGTGGCGTCGTATGCGTAGTTCGGTGTCGGGTATTTCGTCGCCGATGAACGTCCAGCCGAGGACGACGGAGCTGGCTTTGGTGGTGTTGTCGGTGTGACGGGATTCGACGGCGACGGAGACGAGGACCCGTCCCCATTCGGCCGGGCCGGCGCCGCTCATCCGTTCGGCTCCTTTGCCGGTGCCGGTCTGGTTCCAGTGGTGGACGATGGCGAGCGCGGCGTTGGCTTTCTGGACGATGATCTGTAGGCGCTCAAGATGGGTGCCCATGTCGAACAGGCTCGAAGATTTGGCCCCCTGGGCGGCGAGGTACATCGGGTCGATGATGACGAGCACGGGGCCGCCCCCATCGATCTTCTCGCCGATGATGCCGAGATGGATATCCGAGGAGAGATGCGGCACTCGGAAGCACAGATCGATGGGTAGATCCTCGAAGCGGACGCCCTTGGCCTCGCAGACGGCCCGGAAGCGGCGCAGCATTTTGCGTTTCCCGCCCTCCCCGAGGAATATCAGCACCCGACCGGAGCGCTCGACCGGGTAGGTGTCCAGCCAGGGTGTACCGGAAGCGACGGAGACGGCCATATCGAGATCGGCCCACGTCTTGCCGGCTTTGTGTTCGGCGGCGAGAACGCCGTAGGCGTCGGCCGGCCATACGGGACGGCAGAGATAGCCGACGGGCGGGTCGTTGTCGACGCGGTGGGCGAGCTCCGCGGCGGTGAAGAACTCGAAGATCTCAGGAGGGTCGGTTTCGCCGGTTCGGCTACGGTCGCTGTCTTTGGTGTGGTTACGCTCATGTCGCGTGCCGTAGCCGTCCTGATAGAGCTGCTTGGCGGCGGCTTCGAAGTTCCCTGCGTGGTTGAGCGCCGCGTAGGCGCCGAACTTGCTGTAGGCCGTCTCGGATTCGAACTCGGTCGAGGATGAGAAGACGTACAGCACCCCGTCGCCGTCTTTGCTAACGGTGGCGCTGGTGCCGGCTTTCTTCGCGGGCCTACACCAGTGCTGGTTGTCATCCGCTGCCGTGAATTGGTAGGTCCAGCCGGCGGGCTCGAGGATGTCTGTCCAGGAGGTCCGGGCGTTGTAGTCGTCGCCTGGCGGCACTTCGTCGCTTCGGTCGCGGTTCTTATAGGTTGATCTGCGCTCGCCGATGGGCTCCTGCTTGCGGACGAGCTGGTCGAACGTACGGGCGAGATCCCATAGGTCTTCTCGTTCATCGGGAGTGATTTTGGCGATCGTCTCGAATCCGCCGCGCATGACTACGTAGGGCTTGCCGGTGGGATGCACAGGACCCTCGGATGGGGCGGTGATTACATATCCGCCCTTGCCGCGTGTTTCGATTAGTACCTTGACCGTGTCGTTCTCGTCGGCCATCTCGTCGGGTCGTTTCGTGCGGCGGGCGAGTTTGGTGTTCCCGTCCACCCGCTCGCACCGGTACAGCATGTGAACCCCATCGTTGGGGGTTCGCTCGCTATAGCCGGCATGGATCCGCTCGAGCACATCGCCGAGCCCGACCTTGTCGGCTGCGATCATGTACGCCTCGTAGGTGTCCCAGTCATCGAAGTCGAACACCTCGAGGCCGTCGGACACCTCACCGCCGATGACCCCGAGTCCGCGCCGGCCGTTCGAGTACCAGCGGTCGACTTGTTCGGCCGTCGCCGCCGTGTGCTGGCCGTGGGTCCATCCGTTTGGTCTGCCTTTGGCGAGCATCGGCTGACAGGCGGGATGAGTGCAGTCAGCTGGGATCGGCTGGGGTAGCGGCCGTTTGCCTCCGTCCTCCGTGGGCGGCCACACACTTAGACGCAGACCTTGAGCGGCTAGGGCGCGTTCACGCGCCGCGCCGCTGGGCGCTTCCGGTCTTGGGTTCGTGAGTTGATCGGACGGCTGCGGGGTTGTGGGGGCGGTTACGACCCGCCGGGGGCCGGGGTCGTAGCCTGGGGGTACGCCGGGGCTCATGCTGCCGGCCCTTCAAGGGTGAGCCACAAGCCGAGTCCGAAGTCGACGGCGTCGGCGATCTCGCCCAGGAGCCAGGCGCGATAGTCGTCCAGCGCGATCGCGATGTGTTCGTTATGCCGGGCGTTTTGCGCCAGGACGCCGGCGGACCGGTAGCCGTGGACTGCTAGTGCATAACGGAGTTCGCGCATCCATACGATTCGTGCGAAGCCCTCGGCCGGCGGCGCCTCAGGGAGCCGTTCGCGAGTGATCGGCCGAGCTGTGGGACGGCGGAACGGTGCGACGGTCGGCCAGTTCTTGCGGTCCTTGGTCACTCGGCAAGTCCCTCCTGGCTGACCCCGACCATCGTGTCGGAATGTGCGCGGCACCGATCGCAGCGGAAATCCTCCGCCGGGTCGTGCCAAATGTGTCGGGCGATATGCCGAGTCATGCATTCGAAGACCGGTCGGCCTTTCAGCAATGTCTTGGCGGCCGCTTCTGCTGTTGCAGTCGCCCACTTCACACCGGTCCCACCGGCCGCACCGCTACCCGGTACGCTTGGCATCGGACTTCCTCGATGTGGCGTTGGGCGAGGTCTTGCTGACGGTGGCGGCCCTCGGGCCGCCTCTGTCGTTTCCAGCGGCTAACAGGATCGTGGCGACCGTGGCGAGGACGCCCGGGTCGTTTACCTCAAACGGCAGTCTCTGCGAGTTGAGTCCCGACGAGTGGTGTATGA
>CAXMLU010000057.1:0-11044 GCA_964194255.1 uncultured bacterium | reverse complement strand
GGTGGGCCAGCTCGACCAGATCGGCGGGCGACGGGTACTTGGCGCCGACTGTGCCCAACTCGACGTGGCCGACGTCTTCGAAAGCGGCGGCATAGCGCAGGGCTCCGTCGCCGACAACGAGCGCCTCCTGGCCAGCGGCCTGAAGGTCGGCCGCCAACGCCTCGGGTCCGCACACCCGGTAGTCCGTCAGCCGCTGCACGCCGCCGGGCACCTGCCGGTACGAAGCGGTGAACACCTCGCCGCGGCGAGCGTCCAGCACCGACACGATCAGGCGATGCGACCGGCGGTGCGGGTACGCCAACAGGTCCAGGCTGGAGAAGCCGATGACCGGGATCCGCAGGCCAAACGCCAGCGCCTTGGCCGTGGCGATACCCACCCGAAGACCGGTGAACAGTCCGGGGCCGATGTCCACGGCGATGGCGCCGACCTCATGGAGCGAGATGCCCGTCTGCGCGCACACGAACTCGATCGCCGGCGCCAACGTCTCGGCGTGGCGCCGTCCTCGTGCCGATGCGAAGGAGCCGAGCACGCCCTCATGGCCCCCGACCGCGCAGCCCACCTGGAGGCTGGCCGTCTCGATACCGAGGACAATCACGCCGGGGCCGTCCACGGGCCGATCGCCCGGCGGATGGCGGCGGCGCGCGTCGCCCAGGTGCTACCGACCCCGTGAAAGGTGACCCGGCGGGCGTCGTCGGACGCATCGGCGAGGGACAGCTCCACCTCGAGATGGCTCGGCCCGAACGCCGGGGCGGCCATCTGGCCCCACTCCACGACCGCCACGGCGCCCTCTTCGGCCAGTTCGGCCAGGCCCAGATCGAGGATCTGCGAGAGTTGGTCCAACCGGTAGACGTCAGCGTGCAGAAGCGCGGGCTGGCCGGAGACGCCCTCGTACTGGCGGACGAGGGTGAAGGTGGGGCTGGTGATGGGCTCCTTGATGCCGAGCGCCCGGCCGAGTCCCTGGGTGAAGGTGGTCTTCCCGGCGCCGAGGTCGCCGCCGAGCAGGAGGACGTCGCCGGCGCGCACGATCTCGGCCAGCGAGGCGGCCAGTGCTCGGGTGTCGTCGGCCGAGGAGGTGGTGGCGACGATCACGACGCCAGCGCTTCCTTGGCCCTGATCAGATCGGCCCGCATGCCGGCCAGGGTCTCGCCTCCACCGCTGCGGAGGGCGGCGGAGGGATGGAAGGTGGGCACGATCACCGTTCCTTCGCGGCCGGCGAACGAATAGACCCGGCCGCGCGTGCGGGTGATCCCTTCCGTCGTGGCCAGCAGGAGCTTGGTCGCGAAGTTGCCGAGCGTCACGATGACCCGGGGCTCGATCAGCGCGACCTGAGCATCCAGATAGGGCCGGCACGTGGCGATTTCGGTGGGCTCCGGGTCGCGGTTGCCGGGTGGGCGGCACTTCACCACGTTGGCGATGTAGCACGACGCCCGGGTCCATCCGAGTTCCTCCCACAGGAGCCGGTCGAGCAGCTGGCCGGACCGGCCGACAAACGGCTCGCCCTTCAGGTCCTCCTCCCGGCCAGGTCCCTCGCCGACGAACATCAGGTCGGCCGACGGATCGCCGACGCCGAACACCACCTGCGTGCGCCCCGCCGCCAGCGGACAACGGGTGCACGAGAGCGCCTCCCGCTCGAGCTCGGCCAGGGTCGGCACAGCCGACCATGCTACCGGGGCACCGCACTACGCACGCCGGCCTCGACGGCGGCCGTCACCAGCCAGCGAACCTGCTCGAGGGGCGCATCCACTCCGCCGACCGACGCGGCCACAAAGGCGTCCCCGTCGAAGATGGTGTGCACCGGGTCGAGCGCCCGAGCCAGACCATCGTGAGCGGATTGGGCGACCAGGAGGCAGCCGTCCTTGCCGAGGCTGGCGTTGGTGGCTACGACACCAATCGTGGTGTTTTGCGCTTGGGGAAAGGGGTCGGCCGCCGACCAGTCCGCGGATTGACCGGCCTCGCGCAGGTCCCCGTAGGCGTTGACGGCGACCAGCACCGAGACGGTGAGGTCGCCGGCGGCGCGGGTGGCGGTGCCGATCCCGCCCGGGCGGACCGCGTCCGGACCCAGCCACTTCCCCACCGTCGCGCCAGTGCCGGCCCCGACCGGCCCCGTGGCAAAGGGAGCCGCCACAGCCGCTTCACAGGCGGCGTAGCCGGCGGCGGCGTCCGGCCGGACCGTGGGGTCGGCACGCACCAGGTCATACAAGCAGGCTCCGACCACGATGGGCACCGCCCCACCGACCGTGGGGAACCCGATGCCACGCTCCTCACACCACCGGGCCACGCCGTCGCAGGCGGCCAAACCGAATGCCGACCCGCCGGCCAGCACGACGGCGTCGACGCGGCTCACCAGCCGGGCCGGCGCCAGGAGGTCCCATTCCCGGGTGGCCGGAGCGCCGCCGCGCACCTCCCCTGACGCGACCGTGCCGGCGGGGAACAACACGACCGTGCATCCGGTCGGGGCGTCCACATCCGTCCAGTGCCCGACCCGCACGCCGGCCACATCGGTGATCATCCGCGGTACACCCTGGGCACTCGCGCACCGACGCCGCAGATGATCTCGTAGCCGATGGTGCCGGTGCGCTGCGCCCATTCCCACGCGGTGATTTCCTGGTCGCCCTGCCGGCCGATGAGCACCACCTCGTCGCCAATGCCGACGGATGCATCGGGACCGCAGTCCACCAGGATCTGGTCCATGGTCACGGTGCCGGCGATTCGGCACCGCCGGCCGCCGATCAGCACCTCGCCGCCGCACGCGGACAGCCGTCGGGGTACGCCGTCGGCGTAGCCGAGCGGCACGGTGGCCACGATGGTCTCCTCCTCGGTCCGGTAACGCAGTCCGTAGGAAACCCGTTCCCCCTTGGCCACCGGCTTCACGAACGACGTCCGCGACTTGAGCGTCATCGCCGGCCGCAGCTCTTCCGCGCCGGCCAGCCCAGGGGCCGGCACCAGGCCGTACAGGCTCACCCCGCACCGCACCATGTCGAGGCGGGCGTCGGGATGCCACAGCGCACCGGCCGAGTTAGCGGCGTGCAGGACCGGGGGCCGGATGCCGCGCTCGGCCAGGACGTCGACGACGCGGTGGAAGGCGGCCAGCTGGCCGGCGGTGTACGGGTCGTCGGGCTCGTCGGCGACAGCCAGATGCGTCCAGAGGCCTTCGAGAAACAGCTCCGGCGTGGCGCTGACCGCCTCGGCGATGGCCACCGCCTGGTCCGGGGCGGCGCCCACCCGGTGCATACCGGTGTCCACCTTCACGTGCACCGGCAACGGGCGCGAGCGGTGGACGGCGGTCACCGCCTCGGCGGCGGCGCGCAACCCCGGCAGGGTGTAGATCGCGGGCGTCAGGTTGGCGCCCGCCACCTCCACCATGGCCGCCGGCGGCGGCTCGGACAGCACCAGCACCTGGGTGGTGATCCCGGCCCGCCGGAGCCGGAGACCCTCTTCGACGAGGGCCACGGCCAGCCAGCTGGCACCGCCCTCCGCCGCGGCGCGAGCCACCTCGACCGGACCGTGACCGTAGGCCCAGGCCTTCACGACCGCGCACAGCTGAGCCGGGGCCACCCGCTCGGCCAGGAACGAAGCGTTGGCCCGGATGGCCTCCAGGTCGATCTCCGCCCACGATGGCCGGAGCCACGGCGGATCAGCCACGGCCGGCAACAAGTTCGGAGAGCCACCCGGCCACCAGGTCCGGGAGGTCGCCGGCCACCAGGCCGATGGCATGACCGCGCCCGGCCGCCGCCCCGTGGGCATGGGCGGCCAGCGCGGCCGCTTGCAGGGCCGGGAGCCCCTGGGCGAGGAAAGCGGCGATCACTCCTGACAGCACGTCTCCGGTACCGGCGGTCGCCAGCCGGGAGCTCCCCGCCGCGGCCAGGAGCACCTCCCCGTCGGGCGCGGCGACAACGGTCGTCGAACCCTTCAGCAGGACCACGGCCTGACTGTCCCGAGCCAGGTCGCGGGCCGCCTCGATGCGGTCCGCCCCCGGCTTGGCGCCGGCCAGACGGGCGAACTCTCCGTCGTGGGGCGTGACCACGGTGGGCTCCTTGCGGGAGGAGGCCACCCGGGTCAGCTCGTCCCGGCCACCGATGGCATACAGGCCATCGGCGTCGACGACGGTCGGCAGCGGGGAGCAGGCCACCAGCCGGCGGACGGCCGCGATGGTCGCCTCGCTCCGGCCGAGACCAGGCCCCACCACCAGGGCGCGACAGCGATCGAGCGCATCGAGGGCCTCGGTGTCCCAGTGCTCCGCGGGCAGCTCCAGCCCCACCGCCTCCGACCCGGGCAACGTGGCGAGGGCCGCACCGGGCACGCCAAGACGCACGTATCCAGCCCCGGCCCGCAGGGCGGCCACGCTCACCAGCCGGGCCGCCCCCAGCATGCCTGGCGAGCCGGCGACCGCACATACGGCCGACTGCCACTTGTGAGCATCGCGGGGCCGGTGAGGAAGGGCCTTGGCCACATCGGCGTCGTCGATCAGGTTGATGTGGCGGCGGCGGACGTCGAGGCCGATGTCGGCGACCTCGACGACTCCGGCGCGGGCCGGGCCATCACCGAACAACAATCCCGGCTTCAGCGCGGCGAAGGTGACGGTGCGGTCGGCAACGACGGCCGAGGGCGAGCATTCCCCGGTGTCGCCGGACACCCCTGAGGGGATATCGACGGCGAGCACCGGCGCGCCGCCGGGGTCGGGCGCGGTGTAGTTGCCTCGAAAGCCGGTGCCGTAGGCGGCATCGATCACAAGATCGGAGGGCGGGAGCCGCCAGAGGTCGGCGGCCGCGTCGAGCACCGTGACGGTCACCCCCCGCCGGCGGAGGCGAGCAGCCGCGTCCCGGCCGTCCGCTCCGTTGTTGCCTTTTCCGGCGACGACGACGACCCGGCGCCCGTAGCCGCCGCCCATCATGGCCAGCGCGGCTCGAGCCACCGCCGCCCCGGCCCGGCCGATGAGTACCTCGACCGGCTCCGTGGCGTCGGCATCGATGGCCTGCATCTCGGCGACGGTGACTACCGGCCTCACTCCACCATCACCACGGCCATGGCCAGATCCTCGGTATGAGTGATCGAGACCTGCCAGCCCCCCACCCCTTTCCCCAAAGCCAGCTCGGCTGCCCGACCAGTGACCCGCAGGGACGGGGCCCCGCCCGGCTCAGGGACGACCTCGACATCATGAAAGCCGAACGCCCCCAGCCCGACCCCGAGCGCCTTCATGGCCGCTTCTTTGACGGCGAAGCGGGCCGCCAGCCGCGGAGCCGGATCGACGCAGCGTTGCCCGTACGCCAGCTCCGCGGTGGTGAAGAGCCGGGCGCCGAGGTTGGGGCGGCGGGCCAGGACCTGGCGGAAGCGGCCGATCTCGACCGCGTCGAGCCCGATACCGATCACCGCCACTGATCCGCCAGCACGTGCACGGGCAGCGTCAACAGGTCGATCAAGGCGACCTCGGCCAGAACTTCGTCGCGGAAGACCGGCTCGGTCTCGGTCACCGAGTCGACCAGCGCGTTGTAGCGACCTCGGTAGCCGGTGAGGACCCGGCGGGCCGCGTCGGCGGGCAGCTGGGCGTGGAAGCGAGCGTGGAGAAGATCGATGCCGGTCACCTGGTTGTCCTTGACCTCGGGCACCAGGATGACCGTGCGCCCGTCGGCTCGGCCGACCGACACCGTCACCTCCCGTTCCTCGACCACGCGGTGCTTGCTTCCGCGCAGTTCGGGGTTGGATGCAGTGCGCGACGGGATGGCCGAGGCCACGCCGCCCTGGTCGATCACCGAGATGGTCGAACCATCGATGTGGTAGCGGGTGTAGCCGGTGACCTCGGCGACGGCTGCGTCCAGTTCGGCCAGCGTCCGAAGGGCGCGATAGCTGATGCTGTCCCGCTGGGCGCCGGTGGCCAGCACTTCGCGGACCAGGCCCACGCCGAGCAACGCCTCTTCCGACCGGGAGATGCCGACGGTGACCGTCTTGGCCTGGTGCTTGATGGCATCCACCGGGCGGGTCAACTCGCCGATGGCGACCGTCAACGCCTCGGTCAGATCCTCGACCACCGCCGCGGGCGTTCCCACCTTGCCGTACTCGACCTCGTACGCCTCGATCGGAACCGCTCCCGCCGCGTAGCGGAGCAAGCCGGTCAGGCGCACCGCCGTGCCCGCTTCCAGGTGGCCGTTGTAGGAGCCGGAGCGCAATCCCTCGAAGAATGGGCCGGTCACTTCCTCGAGCCGCGGCCCCAGGCGTTCGAGCCAGTGCAGGTCGTCGCCGGGATGCTGGATGACGTCTTCGACGGCGGCGCGGGCCAGGCGCAGCGGCCGGGCCTGGGTGTCGATGGCCAGGGCCGCTTCGTAGCCGAACAGGTGACCGACCATGGCGCTGAGAACGAAGGCCACCTCGGGCTCCACCGGGGGCACGCTCAGCACGGCGAGAGCGGCCGAGAAGCGCTGCTCGCCGTCAGTGGCGATGACGATCGGCGCCGCCTTGTGGGCTCGGTAGATGGCGATCTCCTTGGCCGCATCGTCGGCCGTGGGGCCGGTGATCCCGGCCGCGCACACGAGCACCAGCGGCTCGGACGACAGGTCGATGTGTTTCTTGTCCTCGGTGGAGTCACAGGCGATCGACTTGTAGCAGAGCTCGCTGAGCTTGATCCTGACCTCTTCGGCGGCGATGCGGTTCGTGCCATTGCCCACCACCGCCCAGTACCGGCGGGACGGTGCCAGCCGGCTGGCCGCGGCGGCGATGGCCTCGCGCCGGCGCAGTACCTCTTCCATGGCGTCGGGCAGCTGGCGCAGCGCCCCGAGCAGACGGTGCGTCCGACGGGCGTCGCTGGCCTGCAGTTCGGCGCCGATGGCGAGGGCGAGGAGGAAGCCGGCCGCGATTTGGGCGTAGAACGCCTTCGTCGACGGCACGCTCATCTCCACGTCGCGGCCGTCGGAGGTGTAGAGCACACCGTCGGACCGGGCAGCCAGATCGCTGTTCCGCCGGTTGACGATGGCCAACACGATGGCCCCTCGGGAGCGGACGAGATCCACCGTGCGGTTGGTGTCGGTCGTGGTGCCCGACTGGCTGACGGCGATCACGAGGGTGTCGGACATTTCGTCAACCATGTCGAAGCCGGACAGCTCCGAGGACAGCGTGGACGACACGGGAATACCGGTGTCCTTCAATTCGGCGGCGAGGGCGGCGGCCACGCTGCGGCCAGCTACCGACGCGGTGCCCTGGCCGATGACGATGACCTGCTTCACGCTGCTGAGGCGGTTCCGGACTTGGACGGGAAGCGTGACGTCGCCCAGCTCTACGGCCAGCAGACCATTGCGTTCAACGATCTTGCCCCGCAAGGTCTTGAGGAACGACCGGGGCGCTTCGGTGATCTCCTTGAGCAGGTAGTGGGGAAAACCGGAACGGTCGATGTCGCGGGTGGTGATCTCGGCGTGTTGGAGTTCTTCCGGCGCGACCGGCAACTCGGCGCCGCTGTACGCCAGCCGCCGGATACCGGTTGCATCCCCGGCCGAGCGGCGGTCGAGGACGACCATCTGGCCACCCGTGGTCTCCCCGTCCATGCGCAGGTAGGTGTCGGTCTCCTCGACCAGGCCATACGGTTCGCTGGCCACCAGCCAGGCGTCCTCGGCCACGCCCACGTACAAGCCCTGGCCGCTGCCCTTCAGCGCCAGCATGAGCCGGTCAGGATCGTCGGCCAGACTGACACCGATGGCGACCGAGCCGTCGAAGCTGGCAACGGTGGTGCGGAACGCATTCTCGGCGGACTTGCCCTCCGCCAGTCGGCGGGAGATCAGAGCCGGGATCACCTTGGCGTCGGTGGTGATCTCCAGCGGGATGCGCAGGCCCTCGGTCGCCTTCAGGTCGAGATAGTTGTCGACGTCACCGTTGAGGGCGGCGGTGACGAACGGTCCGTCCCGGCGGTCCTCTTCCTCCTGGTTGACCGGGTGGGCGTTGGCCTGGGAGATGATGCCCACGCTCGCCCACCGCGTGTGACACAACACCAGCACCCGCGCCGTGTCGGCTTCGAGGGCCCGGCTGAGAAGCTCGTCGCTGCGGATGGCCGCCCGGAGGGCGGCGCCGTTGTCCCCGAGTTCGCCGATCTCGGCCGCCGCCTTGTACACGAAGCTGAGGTGGCCGTTGGGGGTGCGCAGCGCCAGCGAGGTGAAGAGCGGGTCGGCCAGCCGGGCTCCGACGAGCGTGCGCAACTCGGTCGAGTTCAGGTCAAGGCCGTGGTCGGATACCAGGATCTGCAGGCCGGCCGAGTCCCGGCCGCGCACCTCGAGGCGGTCCAGGGCCGACAACGTGACCTGGATGGACCACAGCGCTTCGGTGGCGGCAGGTCCGATCGGTCGACCCGGATGTCCGGCCAAATCCTGCACCGCCTTCAGGGTCCGCAGCCGGTCCTGGCGCAGGGCCCACGCCGCGTCCTTCAGCCGGACCAGAGACGCGTTGATGGCCTCGAGCTCCACGGCGTTGGCCGTGACCTGGCCCGCGTCGAGAGCGGCCTCGATGGCGGCCACCGCCGTCTGCATCTCGGCCGAGGCCCGCTCGACGGCGGCGACCAGGTCGGGGTGGTCAAGCAGGGCGCTAAGACCGGGAACGCCTCGAAGTAGCCGGTCGACAGACTGGGCGGCGTCGGCGGCTGCGGCCAGCTGGCTGACGTCGTGGCCGTTGAGCCCGGCAACCGCCACGTCGAGGCCGTGGCGGACCTCATCCGGCGTCGGGGGCAACCTGGTCGGCTCACGACGGAGCACCGCGATGATTCCGCACATGGCAACCAGGCTAAAGCGGTTTCAGCGCCCGGATGACGGCGTCGCACAACCGGGCCACCGCCGCTTCGGCCTCGGCCTCGGTGGGAGCCTCGGCCATCACCCGGATGACCGGCTCCGTGCCACTGGGCCTGAGCAGGACCCGGCCGCGGTGGCCGAGGGACTCCTCGACCAGCGCCACCTCGGCCCGTACCGGTTGCCCGGCCGGGCCCCAGAGGCCGTCGCGATCGGCGACGCGGACGTTGCGCAGCACCTGGGGAAGCCGGGTCATGGCATCGTCGGCCAGTTCGGCTAGGGGGCGACTGTGGCGCAGGACCAGATCGACGAGCAGCAGCCCGGTGAGGATGCCGTCGCCGGTTGACGCCTGATCCCGGAAGACGATGTGGCCCGACTGCTCTCCGCCCAGCGACCAGCCGTGTTCCTCGAGGGCCTCGAGCACATAGCGGTCACCGACCCGGGTCTCGTGGACGGTGACCCCGTGTTGCTCCATGGCCAGCCGCAGGCCGAGGTTGGCCATCACCGTCACCACGACGGTGTCGTCGATCAGCCGACCCTGGTCCCTCCGGTCGAGCGCGAACAGGGCAATGAGGGCGTCGCCGTCTACCAGCCGGCCCAGGTGGTCCACGGCGATGATCCGGTCGGCGTCGCCGTCAAACGCCAGCCCCAGGCCGGCGCCGGTCGATGCCACCCGCTCCTGGAGTGCCTCCGGATGGGTTGAGCCGCACCCGTCGTTGATGTTGGTCCCGTCGGGCTGGTCGAAGAGCACGTCGACGGTGGCCCCGACCGACGCGAAGATGCCGGCGGCCACCGGGCTGGCCGCCCCGCACGCGCAGTCGATGACGACGCTGGCACCGTCGAGGCGCCGGCCCTCGAGGGAGGCGGCGATGTGCTGGCTGTACCAGGCGGCCGCCCCGGTATCGGCGGTCACGGTGCCGACGGATGCTCCGGTCGGATGGCCGGCGGTGGAGCCTGGCTCGCCGACCCGTTGAAGCTCGGCCTCCAACCGGGCCTCGACATCGTCGCTGAGCTTGCGCCCGCCGGAGGCGAACAGCTTGATCCCGTTGTCTGGATACGGATTGTGCGACGCCGAGATCACCGCCGCCGGGACGTTGCGGGCCGCCGCCAGCGCGGCCACGGCGGGGGTGGGCAGCACACCGACATCGATCACCGCCGCGCCCTCGGCGGCCAGGCCGGCGGACAGCGCGGCCTGGAGCAACGGCCCGGAAATACGCGTGTCCCGGCCGACCAGGAAGGTGCCAGCGCCGAGGACCCGCGCCGTCGCCCGGCCGAGGGACAGCACGAACTCCGGCGTCAACTCCGCGTTGGCGAGGCCGCGGATCCCGTCGGTACCGAAGATGAGGCTCAGCGGGCCCGGCCTTCGCCGCTCAGCGCTTGGAGTACTGCGGAGCCTTGCGGGCCTTCTTGAGGCCGTACTTCTTGCTTTCCTTCTCCCGCGAGTCGCGGGTGAGGAAGCCGGCCTTCTTGAGCATGGGCCGCAGATCCGGGTCGGTCTCGATCAGGCCGCGGGCGATGCCGAGTCGCAAGGCGCCGGCCTGGCCGGAGATGCCGCCCCCGTCGATGGTGGCATCGACGTCGAAGGTCTCGGCCCGCTCGGTGAGCCGCAGCGGTTCGGTGATGATCATGCGGTGGGTGGCGGACGGGAAGTACTCCTCCAGCGGCCGCCGGTTGATCGTGACCTTGCCGTCGCCGGGCCGGAAGCGGACGCGAGCGACGGCGCGCTTGCGACGGCCGGTGGATTGGATGAGCGGCTTCGGCATCGATGCTCCTACGAGGCTCGCCGGGCGCCGTCGAGGACGAGGACCTCGGGGCGCTGGGCGGAGTGGGGATGAGTGGGACCGGCGTAGACCTTGAGCTTCTTGAGCATCTGGCGACCGAGCGTGCCCTTGGGCAGCATGCCTCGCACGGCGCGGCGGATAGCTTCTTCCGGGCGGGTGTTGAGCAGCTGCCGGTAGCTGCCCTTCTTGAGCCCACCGGGATAGCCGGAGTGGGAGTACACGATCTTCTTGTCCGCCTTGTCGGCGGTGGTCACGATCTGGGCGGCGTTGATCACCACGACGAAATCGCCGGTGTCGATATGGGGAGCAAAGATCGGCTTGTGCTTGCCCCGCAGGATACGGGCCACCTCCGTGGCCAGCCGGCCCATCACCAAGCCGTCGGCATCGACGACGTGCCAGGCACGGGTGACGTCGCTGGGCTTGGGGGAAAACGTGCGCACGATCGATCCTTCTCTCAAACGCTCATAGGCCAAAAGGCGCGCCAACAACGGCGCCAGGCCAGCGGTTCAGGAT
>CAXMLU010000056.1:0-2816 GCA_964194255.1 uncultured bacterium | reverse complement strand
GGGTTGTCGAGCAGGTAGATCTGGCCGACGGCCAGATAGTTGGCCGCCCGCCACCATGCGTCAATAAGGGCCAGGTCCCGCCCACTCAGCGGACCGGCCGGAACAACCTGTTCGTCGATCTTGGCCATGGCCGTACATCCTCGCGTCACGGCGGCGCACGCGGGAATAGTGCCGGCGTTACGGTGTCGTCAGGGGTCCAGGGGAGCCTGCACGACGGTAACGCCGGCACCGGCGAGTCTGGTCGCGAGTTGTTGCACGGCGGTTGCGGGGTGGTTGGACCCGTGTTGGACCCGATCTCTTGGCGATGTGGAAGCTGACGGTTTCGTGCTACCTCTCATCCGACCTCCCCGACGTGGCGAACTCCCGTTGCTAGGGGGGATCGAGCGCGCCGCCGGCGTCCTTTTCATCGACGTCGGGCTTCCGGAGATCGCCGCCCATGAACCATCCCCGGTCGAAGAGCTCGCCGCCTACATGGCGGCCGGCCGCGCCTGGGTCGTCATCGAGCGCGACGTACCCGTCGGCTACGCGCTGGTCGACTTCGTTGACGATGCCGCTCACCTCGAACAGCTCAGCGTCCATCCCGACCACGGTCGTCGCGGCCTGGGCGGGGCGCTCCTCGCCCATGTGGGGGAGTGGGCCCGCGGGCGGGGGTTGCCGGTCGGTGACCCTGACCACGTTTCAGCACGTTCTGTGGAACGCCCCCTTCTATGCCCGCCATGGCTTTCGGGTACTGGGGGAAGATGAGCTTGGTCCCGAACTGCGCCGCCTCCGCGCCACCGAGGCCGGCCACGGCCTCGATCCGGCCCTGCGGGTATGCATGCGCCGGGATCTCTGACCGGCCCCGCCGATCTCCGCCCGAGCCTATGGGCATTAGCAGCGCTACAGAGAGACGACCATGGGTGAAGCAGCCTGGTGGCCGAGCGACCGGATTCCGGGCATTCCTGTCTACAGCTACGCTATGTAGGGATTGAATAGGCATGAGCATGCGTTGATACTGATAACAGGAGCACTGGAGAGGAAACGGACATGATGGACAGAATTTTGTTGGCCATAGACGCCACTGATGCCTCCCAAAGGGCGGTTCAGGTGGGCGCTGAACTGGCGCACAACAGCGGTGCTGAGGTGGCCGTTCTGCACGCGCGGCGCCTGGAGGCGACGCGGGGCAGCGTGCGCCATGTGGAGACGGAGCCCGATGCTCGTCAGTTCGTCGACGACGTAGCCGACAAGCTCGGCGCCGACGGCGTCAAGGTGAGTCACCGGCTGGTCAGCTCGGCTTTGGCCAACCCGGCCGCCGACATCGTGGCCGCGGCCCAGTCCGTGGATGCGTCCATGATCGTTCTGGGCACCCGAGGTGGCATCCCGGTAGTGCAGGGCCTGCTCGGCAACGTGGCCTACAAGGTCGTGGCGGACAGCAGTGTGCCCGTGCTGACGATTCCCTCGAGGCGTCGGTCGGCGGGCCCGAGGCCGGAGACCGACATTGACGATCTCCGTCCGGAGCGAGTGGTCGTAGTCGCCGAAGACAGTGATGCCGGCCGCCGGACGCTAGCCGTGGCCCGGGCGGTGGCCGAGGACCTCGGCGCCGAGGCTGTGGTCCTTCACGCACGGGTTGTGCAGCCCTCTCGGGGCGGCTCGTGGTCGCGGGAGACCCACGGACAAGCGGTCCGGCAGGTCGAGGCTGCCGCTGAGAGCCTGGAGCGCGACGGGATCAACGTGCCTGAGCGATTCGTGGTCACAGTGCAAGGCGATCCGGCCGACGAGTTCATCAAACTGGCGGCGGCCCACCAGGCGTCCATGATCATCGTCCCCAATCGGCATCGCCCGCGGCTCGCCGAGGTCCTCGCGCCGAGCACGGCGCATCGCCTGGTGGGACGCAGCGATATCCCGGTGATGTCGATCCCCGGCTAAGCGCGGACTGACGGTTCCCGGGCCGGTCCCCGGCCCGGAGATCCGGGAGCTTGTACGTGCGGAATAGTTCGACAGATGACGAACGTTGGTTAGTTCAATGTCGATCGAACACAATCAATCATCCGTGTCAGAGCTGTCCCGGAACTACGAGCGCCGCTGGTGGACGCTGGGTGTCTTGTGCTTGAGCCTGGTCATGATCGTGGTGGCCAATGCCTCGCTCAACGTCGCCCTTCCCACCCTGGTCAAGGACCTCCACGCCAGCCCGAGCGCGCTGCAGTGGATCGTTGACGCTTACAGCCTGGTGTTCGCCGGGCTTCTCCTTACTGCCGGAGCGCTGGGCGATCGCTATGGCCGGCGGTTGGCCCTCAACGTTGGTCTTGTCATCTTCGGCCTTGCCTCCGGGGCGGCAGCTCTCGCCGGCTCGTCCGGCCAGCTCATCCTGGCGCGGGCCGCGATGGGCATCGGCGCCGCGCTGGTCATGCCGGCCACGCTGTCCGTGCTCGCCCACGTGTTCCCACCCGCGGAGCGGCCACGGGCCATCGCCATCTGGGCTGGATTCGCGGGCGTCGGCGCGGGCATCGGTGGGGTCAGCAGCGGCTGGTTGCTCCAGCATTTCTGGTGGGGCTCGATCTTCCTCACCAACCTCGGCGTCGTTATGGTGGCGTTGCTCGCCGGCAATTTCCTCGTGCCCTCATCGAGGACGGATGAGCAGTCATCGCTTGACCCGGTCGGTGCGCTCCTGTCGATCGCCGGTCTCGGAGCCCTGATCTACTCCATCATCGAGGCACCCGGCCGGGGGTGGGCGTCCTGGCCGACGCTGGTCTCGTTCGCGACCGCCGCCGTAATCCTGGTGGCCTTCGCCCGCTGGGAGCTGCGCGTCCCCGAGCCGATGCTCGATCTGCGGTTTTTCC
>CAXMLU010000055.1:0-2800 GCA_964194255.1 uncultured bacterium | reverse complement strand
GATCAAGGGGACCCGGTCAGGTGGACGTCGCACGTGCTCGGTGTTAGGTGGATGAGCAGTCCGGCGGCGCACGTGTCGCCCCCGAATGGAGCTGCCGCGGCCTGCAGCTCCCCGAATCCGTCTGCAACCTTTCCATCAAAAGCACGCGTGACTCCAGCGAGCGTGTTGTCGAGTGCCGTGACTACTGCGGTGCCAATCGGATCGCCGTAGTTCAGCGAGTAATAGGTCACCACCACAAATTCGTCTACGAATCCCGCCTGCCGGAGCGTCGTATAGATGGTTGTGAGATTGCTGGCCAACGTGGCGAAGACACCAGGAAGGCCGTCGGCTATGCAGTTGGGGTTAAGACTTCCCGCGCAGCCGGCCAACAGCCGGAACACGTCATTCGCGCCGATCATCATCGTGATCAGACCGGTTCGCGGGTGCGTCGCTACGTAGTTCTTGGCAAAGTCCAGCTGGCTGCCGGTGTAGGCGACATGTAGCGGTCCGATGAACTGGCGGTAGTCCTGACAGCCGTTGTCCGGTCGCATCCCGGTGATGAGGCTGGTACTCGTCTCGCCGGGGCAGCTGGCATTCACGAGCCGTTTTTTGGGATCGAACAGATTCGAAGCCAACAACGGGAAGCCCACGAACACATCGGGGTTCACGCCCACGCGAATGCGCAGCGGGCTGTACCCGAACGACACCGAGTCACCGAGTGCGAGGTACTTGGTCGAACTTTGGTCAGCTCCATTGGCGGCTGAGGCCGGGGCGGCCGATACGGCCACGAGCAAACCAGACAAGACCGATGCAACAACAGCGGCACGGACCTTCCGGATCCGAAGCATGCGAACCCCCTCAGATGCCCTCCTAGGGCGGTAGGTGAGGCTAGCTCCGGTTTCGCCGACAGGGGCTGCGACCGCTTCGACCTAACGGCTCGCTCGAGGTTGCGCCACGAGGCGGTCGACTGGTATCTGGTAACTCAACCATTACCATCCCTCCCGCATGGACGGCGTCGTCCGGGGTCCGAGTCGCACCGCCGTGCTGACGGCGGTTCGAACCCTTTGTGACCGGGTTAGGTGCCCTTGCCCGGCAGGATGCGGTAGGCGTCGTAGACCGAGTCGATGCGCTTGACGGTAGTGAGCAGCGATTCGAGGTGGGCGGGGTCGGCCAGCTCGAAGTCGAATCGCATGCGGCTGACCCTGTCCGCCGACGTGTGGCTCTCCGAGCGCAGCACGGACAGGTGATGGTCGGAGATGGCCTTCCAGACGTGCTCTCCCAGCCGCGTCCGGTCGAGGGCCTTGACCTCGATCGACACCACGAACACGCCCGTGGACTCCCGGTCCCACTCCACCTCGATCAACCGGCCCACGTCGCCCGCCGAAAGGGCGGCGGCATTGGCACAGTCCGCCCGGTGCACCGATACGCCACGACCACGCGTCACGAACCCGATGATCTCGTCGCCGGGGACCGGCGTGCAGCAACGCGACAACCTGACCATCAGGTCGTCGAGACCCTCCACGTGCACCCCGACCGTCTGGCGCCCGCTGGCGCGACGCGGCTGGCGAATGGTCGAAGGCAACTGCTCTTCGTGCTCCCCGCCTCGCAGCTCGCGAGCCAGGCGCTGGGCCACGGAACGGGCCGAGACGTGGCCGTCGCCGATGGCGGCGTGCAGGGCATCGAGGTCGAGGTAGTTCATCGACTCGGCCAAAACGAGGAGGGCTGGTCCGGTCGCGGACTTCTGCACCGGTAGGCCTTCCTTGCGAATGGCCTTGACCAGTTCCTCCCGCCCGTTTTCGATGGCGTCCTCGCGCCGCTCCCGGCTGAACCACTGCCGGATCTTGTTGCGGGCGCGCGGGGTGACGACGATCTTCATCCAGTCGCGGCTTGGGCCGGCGCCGGGCACCTTGGCCGTGACCACCTCCACCGAGTCGCCGGAGACCAGCTGGGACTCCAGTGGCGCCAGGCGTCCGTTGACCCGGGCGCCCACACAGCGGTGACCCACCTCGGTGTGGATGGCGTAGGCAAAGTCGAGCGGCGTGGAATGCACCGGAAGAGTGATGACGTCACCCTTGGGCGTGAACACGAAGACCTCGTCCTGCTCCAGGTCGAGCTTCAACGACTCGAGGAACTCCGTCGGGTCGGTCTCCTCCTGCCAGTCGACGATCCGTTGCAGCCACGCGATGTCGGCGGGCGACGCGTGCTCCTTGTAGCCCCAGTGGGCGGCAATGCCCACCTCGGCGCGGCGATGCATCTCGCGCGTGCGGATCTGGGCTTCGAGCGGCTTGCCCTGCGGTCCCACCACGGTCGTGTGCAACGACTGGTACAGGTTGAATTTCGGAGTGTTGACGTAGTCCTTGAACCGGCCCTGAATCGGCGTCCACGCGCCGTGGATGGCGCCCAACGCCGCCCAGCAGTCCTTGACCGAATCGACGATGACGCGCACCCCGACCAGGTCGTAGATCTCGTCGAACTCCTTGCCCTTCACCACCATCTTCTCGTAGACGGAGTAGTAGTGCTTGGGCCGGCCGAAAACCTTGCCCTCGATGCGGGCCGCCACCAGGCGTTCGTTCACCTCACCGACCACCTGGGCCAGGTACACGTCGCGCTCGGGGGCGCGGGTGGCCACCATCTGCTCGATCTCGGCGTAGCGCTTGGGATGCAGCGTGGCGAAGGCCAGATCCTCGAGTTGCCACTTGATGTCCTGGACGCCGAGCCGGTGGGCCAGCGGCGCGTAGATGTCGAGGGTTTCCTGGGCCGTGCGCCGTTGCTTGTCCTCCGGCATGGCCGCCAGGGTCCGCATGTTGTGCAGGCGGTCGGC
>CAXMLU010000054.1:0-2591 GCA_964194255.1 uncultured bacterium | reverse complement strand
GCCCGGAAGACCGCCGCCAAGAAGGCCCCCGCCAAGCGGGCACCGGCCAAGAAGGCCCCCGCCAAGCGGGCTCCGGCCAAGCGGGCCACGGCGGCAAGGAAGGCCGTCAAGAAGTAACGACGTACCAGCGCCGTCTACCTCGCGGATCGGGGGCCTTCGGGCCCCCTTTTCGCGCCGCGTCACCCCATTACAGCTCGCGGATGACCTTGAACCCTTCGCCGGCGGCCACACCCGCCCGCTGGCCATGCTCGGCGAGCCGGTCGGTGACGCGGGTGCGAAATCGCTCGATCTCCTCTGAGGCGGTGGGATCGTCGATCTTCATGGTGGAGCGGAACTGGCTGCGATGGGCGAGGAGCGCATCGAGCTTGGCGGCGATGAAAGGCTCCGTCGCCGACTCGACGTGATCGGCGTCCTCCGCCTCCCAGAGCAGCAACGTGTCGGGGCGATGCGCCGGCTCGCTCTGTTCGGGAAAGAAGTGCGGGTCACGCGCCGCCACGATGCCGTCAGTGGTGAGGAATCCGGCGTGGCGATGGTCGGGATGCAGGCGATACCGTCGCCACGGGTCATGGCCGAGCACCACATTCGGTCGTAGCTTGCGGATCCAGTAGCACACCTCCCACCGCTGCCGCAGCCCGGGCTCCAGCTCGCCGTCGGGCCATCCGAGGAACACGACGTCCCCATCACCACCGAGGGCACGCGACGCGACGCGCTGCTCTTCTTGACGGATGGCGATCAGCCGCTGGGTGTCCTCAGCCGGATCCCAGGAACCTCTGGAACCATCGGTGCACACCAGATGAGCGATCCGGCAACCGGCCGCGGCCCACTTCGCCAAGGTGGCTCCCGCGCCGAACTCGATGTCATCGGGATGCGCGCCGATGGCCAGGGCGCGCCGCGGTACAGGCAGATCGAGGCTGACCGTCATTGGCGGGTGACAACCGGCGGGCCGGGCAGGTCGGCCAGGTCCGAGGGAACATCGACATCCCACCCGAGGGCGGGTTCGCGGACCACGCGCAACGGCAGGTGAAGACGTTCGGCCTCGGCGTGATGACGGCCGAACGAACCCGGGCCGTAGGAGAACTTGAACCCTGATCGGACCGGCACGCACGCCACGTTGGTGCCGTCGTCGTGGCGGTCAGGGACCAGCGTGACCCCGGCCCAGGAACCGACCCAACCGAGCTCGGTGGCAAGGGGCAGATCAGCATGAGCCACGATCACCCGGCTAAAGCCGGCGAGCGCCAACGCGTCGACCCCGGCGTCGACGGCGCCGTTGAGCCCCCGACCCGGCTCGGAGATCACCCGCGCCCCCTGCTCGGCTGCCCAGCGGGCGACCTCGACGTCATCACAGACGACCGCCACAAAGAGGGGGTGGGCGGCCGCCAGCACGCGCTCGGCCATGGTGCGGGCCAGGTGCGTGCGCTGCGCCGCGTCCAGGGCCGGCGCCAACCGGATCTTCGCGTGCGCGAACGATTTCACCGGGATGAGAACGGCGACCGGCCCACGGTCGGAGAGCTCCACGGCGACGGAGTCTAGGGTGACGCCCATGTCTACGAAGGTTGCCGTCATCGGCGCCGGCTCCTGGGGAACGGCGGTGGCCTGCCTGTCGGTCCGAAATGCCCCCACCGTGTTGTGGGCGCGGTCGCCGCAGGTGGCCGACGAGATCGCCACCATGCACACCAACTCCCGCTACCTCGCCGACATCACCCTCCCGTCCAATCTGGGCGCGACGTCGAAACTGGCCGAGGCGCTCCACGGGGCCGACGTGGTCGTGATGGCCGTGCCTTCGCATGGCTTTCGCGACGTCCTGGACGAGGGGCGATCGGCGGTGGACGAAGGAGTCCCGATCGTGAGCCTCACGAAAGGGGTCGAGCAGGGAACGCTCAGCCGAATGACCGAGATCATCGCCGAGGTGCTTCCCGACAATCCGGCCGGTGTGCTCACCGGACCCAACCTGGCCAAGGAGGTGCTGGCCGGCTACCCCGCCGCCAGTGTGGTCGCCATGAAAGACGAATCACTGGCGGTTGAGCTGCAGCGACTGTTCGTGACGGACGCATTCCGCGTCTACACCAACGTGGACGTGGTGGGCTGCGAGGTGGCGGGCGCCCTGAAGAACGTGATGGCCATCGCCGCCGGGATGGCTGACGGCATGGGCTTCGGCGACAACACCAAAGCGGCCCTCATGACGCGTGGGCTGGCGGAGATGGCCCGGCTCGGCATCGCCCTCGGCGGCAAGCCTCTGACCTTCGGCGGCCTCGCCGGCATGGGCGATCTGGTGGCCACGTGCATCAGCCGGCAGAGCCGCAACCGTTATGTGGGGGAGGAGTTGGGGAAAGGGCGCGGCCTTGACGACATCGTGGCGGAGATGAACATGGTGGCGGAAGGAGTGAAGACGTCGCGTGCCGTCGTCGATCTGGCCACACGCGTCGGTGTCGAGATGCCGATTGCAGACCAGGTCGTGGCCGTCCTCTACGGCGGTAAGCGGGCCGTGGACGTAATCTCGGCATTGATGCAGCGAGAAGCCAAACCGGAGCTTCACGGCATCGTGCGGCCGTCAACGCCTTCTCCGTAGCGGGGTGACCAGAAACTTGACGCCG
>CAXMLU010000053.1:0-4795 GCA_964194255.1 uncultured bacterium | reverse complement strand
CTCGTCGGCAGAGGCCGCCGCACAAGAGTGGGGCTCCGGGCGGGTGGAGGATGACTGGCGGCGTCTCGTCGAATCACCTGACATCGACGCCGTCGACATCTGTTCCCCCAACCGGCTCCACGCCGAGGTGGCGGTGGCGGCCGCCGATGCCGGCAAGCATGTACTCGTCGAGAAACCAATGGCCTGCACCGTGGCCGAGGCGGACGCCATGATCGCCGCCGCGGAGCGGAGCGGTGTGGTGATGAGCGTCGCGCACAACCTTCGCTTTGCCTCGCCTTTCTTCACCGCCCGACAGGTGGTCGCCAGCGGAACACTCGGACGGGTCGTCGCCTTCCGGGCCGCCTTTGGCCACGGTGGGCCCGAGGACTGGGCGCCGGAGGCCAGCTGGTTCTTCGACCCGGAGCAGTCTGGTGGTGGTGCCCTCATCGACCTCGGCATCCATGTGGTTGACCTCATCCGGTTCGTCCTCGACGACGACGTGACCGAGGTCTCAGCGCTCCTGTCCATGCGCAGCCCAGACCGCGCGGTGGACGAAGCCGCCCAGGTCGTACTCCGGATGGCCGGCGGCGCCATCGGTAGCTTTCACGCCAGCTGGGTAGCCCACCCCGGTCCCGACCATCAGCTGACGGTGTTCGGCACGGACGCCAGCGTGCACCTCGACAGCCGCACCCCACTCACCCTGCTGCGACCTGGCGCGGTGGCGGAGCCGGTCGCCCTGGAGAAACCGGCCACTGGTCTCTACGCCGGCTTTGTGCGGGCGTGTCTCGGTCATGCTCCGAATCCGGTCAGCGCGGAGGACGGTCGCGACGCGCTGGCCGTGGTTGATGCTGCCTACCGTTCGGCCGCCTCCGGACAGGCGACGACGCTGGCCACGCGACCACCCCGGTGACAGCAGCCGGGCCGGTGGGTATCGTCAGGCTGTGCTGCGCACCCGGTTCAGCGAGATGTTCGATCTTTCCTATCCGATCATGTCCGCACCGATGGCCATGCACAGTGGCGGCACGCTGGCGGCGGCGGTCTCGGCCGCCGGTGGGCTGGGCTCGTTTGCCGGGATACGTCCGGACAAAGGGCCCGAGTGGGTCGATGCCGAGGTGGCCACTCTCCGCGCCAGCACGGAGAGGCCGTTCGCCATCGGCTTCATCACGGCGTTCCTGGGATTCGCCGGCGCCCAGTTCGAGGCCGCGCTGGTGGCGCGCCCATCCGCCATCGTCTTCTCCTTCGGCGACGCTGGGCGCTGGTTCGCCCCGGCGAAAGCGGCGGGGGCCCGGACGATCTGTCAGGTCCAGGACTACGTCGGCGCCGAGCAGGCGGTATCCGCGGGTGCCGACGTCCTCGTCGCGCAAGGGACCGAGGCAGGCGGACACACGGGCACCCTGAGCGGGCTGCCGTTACTGGCCGGATTGGTAGCTCAATATCCCGACATTCCGATCCTGGCCGCCGGGGGCGTCGGCGACGGCCGGACTCTGGCCGCGGCATTGACTGCGGGCGCGGATGGTGCGTCGTTGGGGACAGCGTTTCTGGCCACGCATGAAGCGGTGGAGGTCCCGGACATCCACAAGCGCCTTATCGTCGAAAGCGACGGCGCCGACACGGTCTTCACCCGAGCGTACGATATCGTTTGCGGCCTCCCGTGGCCGGCGGGGATCGGTGAGCGCGTTCGCCGGAACCAGTTCACCGACCAGTGGACCGGACGCGAGGCCGAGCTCACGCAGCGGCGCGACGAGATCGCGGGAACGCCGGTGACCAATCCGTTCGCAGGAACACCTGACCCGGACACCAGCGAGATCCTCTACGGCCAGTCGGCCGGCTTCATCCGGGCAGTACGGTCGGCGGGGGAAGTTGTCAGCACCATATGCGACGAGGCAGAACAGATCCTGCGCTCCCGCCCGGGCGCCGTGCTCGGCTGAGTTCTCGCGAAGGGACGCTATGACGCAGCCGCCGGACGTGACCCGAAGGACGTTTCTTGCTGCGACCGCGGCAGGCGCAGGGTGGTTGGCGCTGGGCGGCTGCTCCTCATCGTCGAAGCGGGCTGTAGTTGCGAGGACGACGACGCCGCCGAGATCGACGACGAGCACCGCGAGGCTGCCCAACCCCAAGGACGCACCTTTCGACACGGTCGTCGTCCTGATGCTCGAGAACCGCTCGTTCGACCACCTTCTCGGTTGGTTTCCCGGGGCGAACGGAAAGCAGGCCGGGCTGACCTTTCCGGACTTCCACCAGCAGTTGGCACCGACGTACGCACTCGGCAACGACACACAGGCGTGCGGCGAGAAGGACCCCGCACACGACTGGCAGTCGATGGTCAAGCACTACAACGGCGGAAAGTGCGACGGTTGGCTGCAGACGCAGATGACGGGCGATCACTTCCCGATCGGCTACTACGAGAAGCCCCAGATCCCGATTCTCGCCGCCCTGGCCGAGAGCTACACGCTGTTCGACTCGTTCCACTGCTCGCTGATGGCGGCCACCTGGCCCAACCGCTTCTACATGCTGTGTGCGGCGACCGACGTTGACGAGTCGGGGTTGTTCCCGGCCGCCGGTGCGACTCGCCCGTCGAATCTCCAGCTGGCGATCTTCGACCGGCTCACCGCGTCCGGCCTCACCGCGGGGTACTTCCACTGGGGTGAGCCGATGACGGGCCTATTTCAGTCGAAGCGCTATGACAGCATCACCTACCCGATCGACAAGTTCTACACCGACGCCAAAGCAGGCAAGCTGCCGAACGTCACCTTCGTCGAGCCCGACTACACCACGGTGTCAGAGTTCCTGGGGACGTCGAACGACTACCACCCTCACGGCGATATCGAGGTCGGAGAGGGGTACCTCGCGCAGATCTACGAGGCGCTTCGCGGCAGCCCACAGTGGGACCGGATGGTGTTCGTCGTGAACTTCGACGAGAACGGCGGCTTTTATGACCATGTCGTCCCGCCAGCGGCGGTTGACAACAACGTCAACCCGAACCCGGGCCCGCATCCGACCTACACACAGCTCGGTTTTCGGGTGCCGTGTCTCGCCGTCGGGCCGTTCGCTCCGAAGAAGCTCGAGACGGTGGGTCCGTACGAGCACTGCTCGATCCTGCGCATGATCGAGTGGCGATGGGGCCTTCAGCCCATGACGGCACGAGACGCTCACGCCAAGAACCTGGCCGAGGCCCTCGACTTCTCGACGCGTCGCCAGTCCGTCGACCTTCCGGCGTTTACGGTGCCACCCAAGGTGGCGTGCAAGAACCCCTCCGTCGCCCTGGCCTGAGACGGACACGCGGCCGGATACCGGCCCGCGGCCCGATTCTTGCTACGAGCAGCCGCTGGTGGTGCCGCAGCTTGGGCATGCGTGACAGCTGCCGGCCCGTTGCATCTGGACGCCGCATTGGTAGCAGTAGGGGGCGTCGGAATGCATAGCCGCGGCCGGTGAAGGTAACGGCGACGATACCGACGAAGGGCGGACGTCGACGACCGATTCGTCGTCGGGGAGGGCTGCGACCACCGATTGGTTCGGCGTGGCCACTTCCTCGATGCCGGGCAGGGTGGGTTGCAGCCGCTCTCCTGTGGTGAGGATGCTGAGCTCGGCCCGCTCGTCGTAGGGCAGATAGTCGACGGCCAGGCGGCGGAAGATGTAGTCCACCAGGCTGGCGGCGATACGGAGATCCGGATCGTCAGTCATGCCGGCCGGCTCGAAGCGCATGTTGGTGTACTTCTTGACGTAGGTGGCCAGCGGCACGCCGTGCTGAAGTCCGAGCGAGACCGAGATGGCGAATGCGTCCATGATCCCGGCGAGGGTCGAGCCCTGCTTGGACACCTTCATAAACACTTCGCCGGGTCGCCCGTCGTCGTACTCCCCGACCGTCACGTAGCCCTCGCAATCCGCCACCCGGAAGGCGAAGGTGCTCGACTGACGCTTGCGCGGCAGCCGTTCGCGGATGGGCTGCTTCACCACCACGGTCTGGCGATTCAGGGCTCGCTCAAGCTCGGCCACCTTCACCGCCAGTTCGGCATCGTGCGCCTCGGGGACCGACATCGTGGCGTCCCGCTTGGTGGTGGCGAGCGGCTGGCCGACCTTGCAGTTGTCCCGATAGACCGCAACCGCCTTGAGGCCCATCCTCCAGGCGTCGAGGTGTAACTGCTCCATGTCCTCGACGGTCGCCTGCTCGGGCAGGTTCACCGTCTTGGAGATGGCACCGCTGATGAACGGCTGTACCGCCCCCATCATCCGTACATGTCCCAGGTAGTGGATGGTGTTGTCCCCCATCGAGCAGGCGAACACGGGGAGATGGTCACGACGCAAGTGCGGGGCGCCGACGATCGTCTTGTGCTGGTCGATGTAGGCCACGATCTCGTCGATCTGGCCGTCGTCGTAGCCCAGATGCTCGAGGGCCCGCGGCACCGTCTGGTTGACGATGGACATGTTCCCGCCACCCACCAGCTTCTTGGTCTTGACGAGACCCAGATCCGGCTCGATGCCGGTCGTGTCACAGTCCATAAGCAGACCGATGGTGCCGGTCGGTGCCAACACGGTCGCCTGCGAGTTCCGCACGCCATACTGCTCGCCCCACTCCACCGCCGTGTCCCAGGACTCCTGGGCGGCGGAAAGCAGGTCGACGGGGACGAGTTCTTCGTCGATCTTGGCGACCTCGTCGCGGTGCATGCAGAGCACGCGAAGCATCGGCTCGCGGTTGTCCGTGTACCCGGCGAACGGCCCCATGCGAGCGGCGATGCGCGCCGACGTGACGTAGGCGTGACCGGTCATGAGCGCGGTGACTGCGGCGGCCCACGCCCGGCCCTCGTCGGAGTCGTAGGCC
>CAXMLU010000052.1:0-3664 GCA_964194255.1 uncultured bacterium | reverse complement strand
CGATCTGCTCCGCGCCAACCGGCGGTACAGGACGGAGTTTCACGACTCCGGCGTGCAGGGTAGGGCTGCGAAGGGGCTGGCCGTGCTCACCTGCATCGATTCGCGTATTGATCCGCTGGCCATGCTCGGGTTGCAGGCCGGTGACGCGAAGATTATCCGCAACGCGGGGGCGCGGGTCACGGTCGACTCACTGCGTTCGCTGGTGCTCGCCGCCAACCTGCTCGGCGTGACCCGGGTCTGCGTGGTGCAACACAGCGATTGCGCCATGGTCGGCTCGACCAACGATGAGATCCAAGCCCGTATCGGCGCGCTCCGCGGCGTCGACGCGAGCGGGTGGGATTTCCTGGCCAGCACCGATCAGCTGGCCACCCTGCGAGATGACATCGCCGTCATAAGGTCGTGTCCACTGTTGCCACCCGACCTCCAAGTGGGTGGCTTCATCTTCGACGTGCACAGCGGAGAACTGGTCCCGGTGGACAATTCGTAGCTCTTGACTCGCTGGCCCGGCGCGTGCGGAATGGTTTGACGTTGAGGCTCTTCACGTTGAGGTATTCACCCGTCGGGGCTCCCTGCCGGGCCGGCCACTGGGCTTGTCGGGAGCCGGCGGCCGGGCGTCGTTGCCGAGTTGCCTGAGGAGCCGGACTGGGCGACCGCGTCGTTCCTGCTGTCTGTGCTCGGTGAGGGTACGTTCCTGTCGTTGTTGGCGTTCCTGGAGCGATGGGCGCCTGACTCGGTGACCGCTCAGGTGGCGCACCTTGTTCTGCAGGACGAGGCCCGTCATGTGGCGTTTGCACTCGGCCATCTCGGCGAGCACCTGGCCAGCGATCCTCGCTACCGACACCGGCTGCGGACCGCCACCGAGCGTCGTCATGACGCTCTCGCCTCGACGTCGGGGTTGGCGCCGGCCGTCCACGATGCCCCGGTCGTGCTGGCCGCCGGTTCGTGGGCGAGTCGATCGCAACCGGCTGGAGCCGCGTGCAGGACCTTCAAGCCGAGATGGATGACGGTCGCAGACGGCGTCTGGTGCACGGGGATTCTCCGACTCCGAAGCGAGCGAGCGGTCAGCGCTCCACACCCGAAACTCGATGTAGAGGTGGCGGTCCACACGCTAGTCGAACATACGTTCGCTACCCTGTTGACCATGAACACGCCCATCGACCCCCATGAACTGGAGCGACTCCGCCGCTCCATCGCAATGCTCCGCCCCGCCCAGCCCGCCGGCATGAAACGGGAAGAAGCCATCCGCGTCGTCGAGGAACTCCAGCGCCTCCAACGCTCGGACCGCCGACACGCCGAGCTGGTAGGAAGATTGCGAGCCCTGCTCGACGGCGCCGACGGCTAGTCCAATCCGGCCGCCGCTACGGCCACCAGCCATCTCTCCGTAAAGTCGGCGGTATCGAGGTCGAGGAGCACCCGCGTCGGTCGTCCTCGCTCGTCGGCTTCGAACCGCAGTACGTCTCCGTCGAGGACCGGTGCGAGGCGTACCTCTCCGAGAATGGCGCCGGACCAGCCCAAGGCCACGGCGCAAGCCACGCCGTCGTACTGAAAGTTGAGGAGATCGTCCGGCAAGCCACGGTGGGTCCGCGCCAACTCGCTCATGTTGTTGTCTTCGGCGTGAGCCGAGCCTTGGCGAGCGAGGAGTTGGCCGAGTGGACCGGCCGCGTTCAGGCGGGGCAGGTGGGCGGCGCGCAAATGCGCCCTGAGAGTCACCTCCACCGGGACCATCGTGAGCTGGGCGCTGGCGGCGACGATGCGCGCCGCCTGGGTGTCGCACTGGACGTTCCAGTCCATGGTCGGTCCCCACGGGGGTAGTCCCTCGTCCGGCGGGCCGATCGATCCGCCCATCATCACGACCGGGACCCGCGCCAGCTCGCCCGGTCGGGCCACTTCGAGAAGGGCGAGGTTGGTACACGGGCCGATGGCGACGATCGTCGCCCCTTGGTTGATGCTGCGGTCAAGCAGGTCGAGCGCGGCTCCGGGCGGCGATGGCCGTGGACGTACGGGCGACGGCCAGTAACGCTCGTCGTCGGGGATGCCGCCCGGGCACTGCCGGGTCGTGAGCGAGACCTCCGCGCCGGCGGCAACCGGAATGTCGTTCCGGCCGGCGAGACTCAGACAATGGTTCACGTAGCCGGCTCGGCGGCCGCCCGGGTCGATCGCGGTCGTGATGCCGACCAGTTCGACGTCTGGCCATCCGAGCAGCATGGCCAAAGCACAGGCGTCGTCGGTGTCCGACCCGAGGTCGGTGTCGAGATGAATCTTCACGGGACGGCGATCCACGCCGAACCCGCGGCCGGCCTCGAACCGTCCTGGGATGGGCAGTACCCGGCCACCTCATAACCCAGGGAACGCAGCCGATCGTCGGTGCGCTCGCCGGCGGAGCTCGAGTAGTGGCTGACGATCAGCCGCCCACCAGAAGCGACGACTGCCGACAGGTGGTGGTCCAGAAGTTGGCGGTGAAGACCAGCCGGAACACATTCGAGCAAGGTGTGGACGAAGTCGAAGCGCTGGCCTTCGGGATGGATCCAGTCGATGGCGTTGCCAACCCAAAATCGATCGGCCCAGGCCGGCAGCCGGCGCTTCGCCAGTTCGACCAGGCCCGGAGCGAGGTCGATCCCGTACGGCTCGATGCTCAGCCCTCGCTCCGCACACCAGGCCACGACGCACTCGGCGAGGTAGCCATTGGCACAACCTACGTCGAGGAAGGTTCCGTCGCGACCGACGGCATCGGCGACCTCGAGGCGACCCAGTCGCCACGCTGTCTGGTCGCCGCCGAAGCCCGACTGACCCTCGGGCGTGGTGGCCAGCAGATAGGCCCGCTGAAGCGTTCGGATGTTCTCGGCGTAGTAGGTTTCAGCCGGGAGACGTTGGTGATCGGCGATGGCCTCGTCGACGAGGGCGACCAGACCCGGATCGGTACGTCGACCGACGACGGGCTCTGCGGGCGGGTGGTGGTACCGGTCGCCTTCGACCCAGGCATACAGGTGATCATCGTCGAGGGCGAAGGGATGGAAGTGCTGGTACCGAAAGCCAGCAGTCGCCAGCGGGATCCGCAGGCACGCGTCCAGGGGATGTTCGTCGCGCTGGAGCCAGTCCGTTGGCAGCGCACCGGCCGGAGTGAGCGCGACCTGTCCGTCCGGCATGAGGCACACGAAGGTAATGCGCCGCACAACTGACCAGTCGGGCGGATCGCCCGCGACGGCAACGCGCATCACGCCGATCGTAGAGGGCCAGTGCAGCCTCGAAACGCGTTGTGCCGCCGGCTGCGGCTGGGCCAGACTGCCTCGTGAGCGACGTGGTCGGCCGCCGTTGCCTAGGTGCCCCGTTCCGGCGCGTGTGGTTGTTGTCGGTTGCCATCTCCAGCACGGGCGACGGGATGTTCCTCACCGCCTTTCCACTGCCGGCTGCCGCCTTGACCCGCGACCCCTTGCTCATCGCGGGCGTAACGGTTGCCTCCCGCCTGCCGTGGCTGTTGTTCTCCTTGGTTGCCGGCGCAATAGCCGATCGCGTCGACCGGCGCCGCCTGATGGTGGTCGCCGATATCGCCCGCACGGTCGTGGTCGGCTTGCTCGGTGTCGCCGTCCTCGTCCCCAGTGGTCGGTATATCACCGACGATCACGGGCAACGGCTGCTGGCAGGTGGCCTCCGACGGCGGCATCTTCAC
>CAXMLU010000051.1:0-7824 GCA_964194255.1 uncultured bacterium | reverse complement strand
TCGGATCCCAAGCACTGCCGCGCGCGCATCGCCACCGAGCCGAGGGGGAGCGGTGCGCGCCGAGAGGGAGCGACGTCGTCGTGCTGTCGGTACCGCGGCCATCACGGATGCGCGGCGCCCGTTATACCGAATGCTTCAACACGCTGACCGCCGGCTTTCAGACGGAGTCAGAGGTCGCACCGGCGCGGATCGGGTCGTGCAATGGCTGTGCGGCGACGATGCCGACGCCAAGGCGATCGTGACCCGGCTGGTCGACGACACTGGCTACCTGCCCGTCGATCCTGGCGGCATCGACGACTGCGCCGTTGATGGAAGGGCCCCGCCGGCCCGGGGCCGTCTACGGGGAGGAGTACCGGGCTGCCGACGCGGCGGCCGTCGTCGACGCCGTTGCCACCGGCCCGCCGATTCCGCCCCCGCCGAAGTACTGAGGGCACTCGCGTAAGCTGCGGCGTCCACAACGAAGGGGATCGGGTGAGGAAGGTACTTCTGGGAGCCGCACTGTCCTTTCTGGTGCTCTCGCTCGTCGGCGGTTACGGATTGCACTGGAAGTGGACCGGCTTCTCGGACAATGGAACGGTCTGGGACTGGCTCAACCTCTGCCTGCTCCCGCTGACGCTGGCGTTCGTCCCGCTGGCCTTCGAGATTTCGACCCGTCTGCTGGCGACGATCGCCGGCGCCATCGCGGTCGCCCTCGGCGTCCTGATCATCGGCGGCTACGGATTCGGGTGGAGGTGGACCGGATTTCCCGGGAACACTCTGTGGGACTGGCTGCATCTCGTCCTCGTGCCCCTTGCGCTGCCGATCGTCGCCCACGAGTTGGGCGAGCGGCAAAAACGGCAGCACGACGCGACCGAGGCGGAGACCGCGCACGCGCAGCGGCCAGCGGCGGTACGCGCATGAACGATCCGACGCTGTACGACTGGGCCGGTGGGCGCGATGCATTCGATCGGATGATCAACGCCTTCTACGACCGGGTTGAGCGGGACGAGCTTCTGTCGCCGTTCTTCCCCGGTGGCGTGCACGAGGAGCATCGTCGCAACGTGGCCAGCTGGTGGAGCGAGGTCTTCGGAGGACCGGCCACGTACACCGAGCAGCTCGGAGGCTATGAGCGGATGCTGAACAAACACCGCCGGCTCGGCATCACCCAGGAACAGCGATTTCGGTTCGCATCGCTCATGAGCCTCGCTGCGGACGATGCCGGCATGCCGGGAGATCCCGAGTTCCGTTCTGCCCTTGTCGCCTATCTCGAGTGGGGGACGCGACTGGCGCTCGGTAACTCGCAGCCCGGCGCCAAGGTCGCCGAGCATGCGCCCGTGCCCCGATGGGGTTGGGGCGAAGCACCGAAGTATCAGCCGTAGCGGCGCTCCTAGGCCTGCGGCGGATGGCGGTGGGCCCACGGCCGGGCTTGCTCAAGTTGGCTGGCGACGCGGATGAGGACGTCTTCGCGATGCGAAGCCCCGACCAGCTGGACTCCGACCGGCAGGCCGGACGCCGTTGCATGAACGGGAAGGGACACCGCCGGCTGGCCAGTGACGTTGAACGGCATAGTGAAGGTGACCATGCGGACCAGGTCAGTGATGAGGCCGAACGGGTCCTTGGCATCGGGAGCCATCTCGCCGAGGAGCACGGGTGGGGTGGGCGTGACCGGCAGCACGACAATGTCGACGCCGCCGGCCCAGACGGCCGCCATCCGTCGACTCCACGCTTGCAGCGCTTCCAGGGCGGCCTGGTATTGGACGGAGGTGATGGCGCCGCCCATCTCGGCGAGGAAGCCGTTCATGGGCTCGAGTTCGTCGGGTGCGATGGGCCGGCCGAGGCGCTGCCCCCAGCGCTCCAGGTCCCGGGCGATCCAGGCCGAGAACGCGATCGGGATGGCCTCGCCCAGCGTCGGTTCGTCCAGCGGCTGGAGTTCGACTGCGCTGACGTCGTGGCCGAGAGCTTCGAGCAGCCGAGCGGTGGCCTCGACCGCGGTCACCACCTCGGGATCAGGCTGGGCGCCGTCGGGCAACGCGGTGCGGTAGCCGATGCGCAGGCGGCCAGGCTCGACACCGCATTCGGCGGCCCACGCCCGCGCTGAAGGCAATGCGGTGAAAGGGTCTCCGACGCCAGGGCCGGCGATGGCGTCGAGCACGGCCGCCGAGTCACGCACGCTGCGGGTCAGGACGTGCTGATGGGTCGTCGGCCCGAAGTACTCACCGAAGTCAGGGCCGAGGGTGGTCCGGGCTCGGGTCGGTTTGAGGCCGACGAGGCCGCAGTTGGCGGCGGGAACGCGGATCGAGCCGCCCATATCGTTGCCGTGGGCGACCGCTACCATCCCGGAGGCCACCGCCGCGGCTGACCCGCCGCTCGAACCTCCGGCGCTGCGCGTGGGGTCCCACGGGTTGCTGGTCGGTCCGTAGGCGAAGGACTCGGTGGTCACGGTCGACGCCATCTCGGGGGTGTTGGTGCGCCCGAGGGTGATGAAGCCGGCGGCCCGGAACCGTTCCACCAGCCAGCTGTCGGATGGCTCGACCCAGTTGGCGTCTTTGAGGACGCGCATGCCGCAGTGGTACGGCTGACCGGCCTCGTGAGCGAGGATGTCCTTGAGGAGCAGCGGCACGCCGGGGAACGGCCCTTTCCCCACCGCTTGGGACCGCGCCGCTTTCACCGCCTGATCGAACTGACGGTGGATGACGGCGTTGAGCTCGGGGTTGAGTTTCTCGATGCGCTCGACGGCGGCGGCGACCAACTCGGACGGCGTGATGTCGCCGCGACGGACGAGGTCGGCTTGGGCGGTGGCGTCTAGCCAGGTGGTGTCATCGGTCATGGATTGGACGGTACGGATCGACAGGGGCCGTCCGCATCGGTGATATTGCCTATGGTTCGCGGGGTGGGCATCGAGGCTCCAGCCACCGCGGTTCGACAAGCCGAGCTGTTGTGCGCTCTGTCGCTGGCCACCGATCTCAGCCAGGGGCAGACGCTCGAGTGGGAGCTTCGCTCCGCCCGCCTGGCGTTCGCGCTGGCTGAGCGGATGGGCCTCGACGCCACCGAACGGGCCGAGCTGTACTGGGTGGCGCTGTTGCGCTTCATCGGCTGCACCGGCCATGCCCACGAGGTGGCCGTGCTCTTCGGAGACGACCTGGCCACGAGAGAACGGGCACCCACCGTCGACTACGGCCACGCCACGGAAGCGCTGATGGACATGGTCCGCCACGCCGGCGAAGGGCGGCCACCGGCCGAGCGAGTTCGCATGGCTCTGTCGGCGGTCACGGGCGGACGCAAGGCAGCGGAGGAAAGTTTCCGGGGTGGCTGTGAAGTCGCCGAGCTCTTCGCCGAGCGGCTCGGGTTCTCCGCACCGATCAAGGCGGCGTTGTGGTGCGCGTTCGAGCGTTGGGACGCCAAGGGCTTCCCCAACGGCGTGAAGGGTGACGCCATCCCGTTGTCGATGCGGATCGTGCAGGTCGCCCAGGACGCCGATGTCGCTTTCCGACTCGGGGGCACCGAACAGGCCTTGGCGATGGCCCGCGGGCGCGCCGGCGGTGCCTATGACCCCGCCATCGTCGAACATTTCTGCGCCGCCGCCCGCGATCTCCTGCCGGTCCTCCAGGACGACTCGCCTTGGCTCGCCGTGCTGCACGCCGAACCCACTCCTCATATGACGCTCGACGGCGAAGAACTCGATACGGCGTTGGAGGCCGTGGCCGACTTCGCCGACCTGAAGTCGCCGTTCACCGCCGGCCACTCGCGCTCCGTCGCCGAGCTGGCCGCCGACGCCGCTTCACGATTCGGCCTTTCGCCGAGCGAAGCGAGACAGCTTTGGCGGGTGGGCCTGGTCCACGACCTCGGCCGCACTGCGGTGTCCAACGCCATCTGGGACAAGCCGGCCCCGCTCACCGAAACCGAATGGGAGCGCGTGCGCCTGCACCCCTACTACAGCGAGCGCATGCTGGCCCGTTCGACGGTGCTCGCCGCGCTCGGGAACCTCGGCAGCATGCACCACGAACGCTGTGACGCGAGCGGCTACCACCGGGGCGTGGCCGCCACCACGTTGTCGATGCCGGCCAGATTGCTGGCCGCGGCCGACGCGTATCAGGCAATGCGGGAGCCGCGCGCGTTTCGCGCCGGCCGCTCCGCCGCCGACGCCGCCCGAGAGTTGCGGAAGGACGCCGACGACGGTCGACTTGACCCCGACGCCGTGTCGGCCGTGCTTGCGTCTGCCGGACACCGGGCCCCGAGAACGAGCAGTGGACCGGCGCTCAGCCCGAGGGAGGTCGAGGTGCTCCGCCTCGTTGCCCGAGGCCTCACCGCCAAGCAGGTGGCCTCGAACCTAGGCGTGTCGCGCCGCACCGTTGAACATCACACCGCCCACATCTACACCAAGATCAATGTCACCACGCGGGGCGCGGCGGCGCTCTATGCAATCCAGCATGGACTGATCTGATGGCCGTGGCTACCGCGGTCAGGGAACGGCTTAGCGTTGCGGGCGCGACAGAGGGTTGCCAGAATCGGTCTGTGCTGAGCATCGGTGTGGTCGCGTTGGGCGTGAGCGATGTACCTCGGGCCGCAGAGTTTTGGTGCGAAGCGCTGGGCTATCACGTGCGCACGGACGGATTCGGCGGATGGTCGACGGTGCTCACACCGCCTGGAGGGTCCGGAACCAAGATCGCGTTGCAACGCAGCCAGACGCCCCCGCCAGATCACCCACGTCTTCACCTGGACCTGCATGTGGCCGATGCTGGCGAGCTGGCAGCCGAGGCGGAGCGACTTGTGTCGCTCGGCGCCGAGCGGGTCGACTGGGACAGCTATCCCGACGACCCGGACTTCGTGGTGCTCGCAGATCCTGACGGCAATCGCTTTTGCATCGTCGATCTCAGCCACGAACGCAGCTGACCGAGCTATTCGGCTCACAAGACTCGGCCGACCTACGGTCATGATGACTGTCAGGCCGCCCGCCGGATGGCGTGGATGAAGGATTCGGGTGCGCCTCGCCGGCCCGTAGTTGGAGAAGCGCAGGTATCGACGACGCGCCAACCGGCCTCTGTGACCGCCTCGATGGCAAGTCCGAGGGCGTGGGCGACGTCGTCGGAGGACGCATCGACAGCTTGATGTCGCCGCGTAGCCGACGATCGGCCACGACGCGAAGCCGGGCATCGAGGCGGACACGGGCGGCCGGGCTTGGCGAGCACGCGTCCGTCGACCTGCACCCGCCCAGCGCTGATCGCGCTGGGGTCGATATCGGGTCGGCGGCGCGCGAGCAGATAGGCGAGCGCGACGAACCGCACCGGCGGGAGTTGGACAAAGGGGCCTCCTGGGCTCGGACCGGATAGGACCGAGCGCAGGTGGCCCACGTGCACAGCTATCGACTCAAACCTAACGGAATGGCACGTGGCCAGGTTGCTCCCAGAGATGCACCGGGGGTCAAGAAAGTGGCGCGACACTCGCTGGCATGGGCGAACGTGAGCTCCATCGGCTGCGCCAAGTCGCGTTGGCGCTGCCTGAGGTGAACGAGCGGTTCAGCCACGGCGCCCCGTGCTTCTTTATCCAGGACAAGCGGCCCCTGTGCTACTTCCACGATCATCACCACGGCGATAGCCGGGTGTCGCTGTGGTGTCCTGCCCCACCGGGCGTGCAGGAGGAACTCGTCACGCCGAACCCGAACGATTCTTCAAGCCGCCCACGTCGGCCGCCGGAACGTTCTCGGATTGGCTCGGGATGCACCTGGACACCTCAGGCGATAACGAAGTCGATTGGGATGAGGTCGCAGCCATCCTCGAAGACGCTTTTCGCGCCGTGGCACCGAGGGACCTCATCGTTGAACTCGACAACAGATGACCCAGACGGGGCACGGTTGACGGGAGTGGAAGGCTCGTGTACTTTTCCTATTAGTTAATTATCCACTCGGTAAAGTACACGAGGCAGATCCATGACGCTCATGACCGGCGAGGAGCGGCTTAGCGAGACCTTCGCCGCTCTGGCCAACTCGACGCGACGGGCGATCCTGGCCCGGCTCGCCGATGGGGAAGCGAACGTGAACGAGCTCGCCGAACCGTTTGACCTGACGCTTCCGGCCATCTCGAAACACATCAAGGTGCTGGAACGGGCTGGATTGGTCGCACGGGGTCAACGAGCGCAGTACCGACCGTGCACGCTCGACGCCGCACGACTCGAGGAGATCTCGGCCTGGGCCGAGCAATACCGGCCCGTGTGGGAGGCCCGATTCGACCGTATGAACGACTACCTCACCCAACTTCGACCGCAACGAAAGACGGACAAACGCGATGACTGATGACAACGTTTCTCGGGACGCGGTGGTGATCGAACGCAACTTCGATGCGTCGGCGGATCTCGTCTGGCAGATGTGGACCCAACCGGAACACTTCAAGGCGTGGTATGGCCCGACCGGTGCGACGGTCCCCGTGGCGAAGATGGACGTGCGCGTCGGTGGAACACGTCTGGTGTGCATGAAGATGGAAACCCCGGGCGGCCCGATGCAGATGTGGTTCACGGGCGAGTACCGCGAGGTCGTCGAGAACAAGCGTCTCGTCTACACCGAGTCCATGTCCGACGAGGACGGCAACGTGTTGTCACCCTCGGCCATGGGCATGCCCGAGGGGCATCCCACAACGACCGAGGTCACCGTGGAGCTCGAGGATGTTGGTGGTCGCACGAAGATGGTGATGACCCATGCTGGTATTCCTGCAGGATCCCCAGGTGCTGCCGGGTGGGAGATGGCGCTCGACAAGCTTGCCGCCCATGTTGAAGGACAGAGCCGCCGATAGCGTCGGTCAGCTCGTGTTGGTGAGCGGCCTGCCACCGGCGAAATCTTAAGAAAGGGCTTGACCTTGACCTTCTGTCGGCGCCGTCGACCCTTAGTCGGGGTCGACGTCAACCCGTTTGCCGGCAAGGGCGTGGCGCAGGTCATTGAGGGTGCTGACCGTGGCCTCGGAGCGGGCGGGGTCAGCGGCGGCCATGGCCAGGACGAGAGCCTCGACCAGCACGATGGTCGGGCCGTGGGTGGCGAAGAGCCCTTGTGCACCCCGACCGGCCTGGAGCTGGACGGCGACCGGCGCCGGCAGCCGCTGGCCGAGGGTGTCGGTGACCAGCACGACCTGCGCACCGATGTCGGCCGCCCGCCGGAGGAGGACCCGTACGTACGGGTGGACGCGCCCGTAGGCGAGGACGACAACGGCGTCGTCGGCGCGCAGCGCCAGGAGCTCGTCGGCGTGGTCCGTGCCCGAGTGGGTGAGCGATCCCGACGGTCGCCCGAGCCGCCGGCACAGGAAGGCGGCGTAGTCCGCCAGGTAGGCGGACGGGCCGGTCCAGCACCACCACACGTGGGGGGCGTCGGCGAGCACCCGAGTGGCGTGGTCGAACTCGGTGGCCGGTACGCGCCGCAGGAGCTCCTGCAACGACTGCAGCTGGCGGTCGACAGCCGTGGCCAGCACGTCGTGTGCACTGGGACTGTCGCCGATGGTGGCGTGCAGCCGGGCGGAGAGATCCGGGTCGTCGTCGTCCGGGCCGGCGAGGGCCCGGCGGAGCTCCCTCAGACTGGCATAGCCGAGGGATCTTGCCGTGCGCACCACCGTGGCGTCGCTCGTGCCCACGGCCGCGGCGATCTCCTGCGCCGACATCGGCGCCGCCCGGGACCCGGTGTGCAGGAGGTAATCGGCCACCCGCCGCTCGGCCGGGCTCGTGAGGCGGACTAGACGATCCACCAAGGGTGTTGTAGTGTCTACATCATGTTCCACAGCCACAGTAGTAAACACTACTACGCCGAGCTCACATGATGACGCATCAAATTCTGCTGGTCGCGGCCTCATTCCTGGCCCTGTCTCTTATACACAT
>CAXMLU010000050.1:0-2147 GCA_964194255.1 uncultured bacterium | reverse complement strand
GAGCCGATCATTCCGTATATCGAGGGCGACGGCACCGGCGTCGATATTTGGCCGGCGGCGCAGCTGGTGATGGATGCGGCGGCCAAGAAGCACGGCAAACGCATCGAGTGGAAAGAGGTCCTGGCCGGCGAGAAAGCCTTCAACGAGACGGGAGACTGGCTGCCCGAGGCCACGGTGACGACGTTCCGGGACTACTTGATCGGTATCAAGGGACCGCTCACCACGCCGATCGGTGGTGGCATCCGCTCCCTCAACGTCGCCCTTCGCCAGATCCTCGACCTGTACGTCTGCCTGCGACCGGTGCGCTGGTTCACGGGCGTGCCCAGCCCGGTCAAGCATCCGGAGAAGGTCGACATGGTCATCTTCCGGGAGAACACCGAGGACATCTACGCCGGCCTCGAGCTCGAGGAAGGTACGCCGGAAGCCAAGCGCCTGATCCAGTTGCTGCATGACGAGTTCGGTTGGACGATCCGTCCCGACTCGGGTGTCGGCATCAAGCCCATCTCCGAGACCGGCTCGAAGCGCTTGGTGCGGGCCGCCGTCCGCTACGCCGTGTCCAACGGTCGCAAGAGCGTCACGTTGGTTCATAAGGGCAACATCCAGAAGTTCACCGAGGGCGCCTTCCGCAACTGGGGCTACGAGGTCACGCGGGACGAGTTCGCCGACGTGGCCGTGGGTTGGGACGACTGTGACGGCAAGCCGGGAGACAAGGTGCTGGTGAAGGACGCTATCGCCGACATCACGTTGCAGCAGGTCTTGACGCGGCCGGATGAGTTCGATGTGATCGCCACCACCAACCTCAACGGCGACTATCTCTCCGATGCCCTCGCCGCCCAGGTGGGTGGCATCGGCATCGCGCCGGGCGGCAACATCAACTACGTCACCGGTCACGGAATCTTCGAAGCGACGCACGGCACGGCGCCGAAGTACGCGGGTCAGGACAAGGTCAATCCTGGATCGGTGCTGCTCTCGGGCGTGATGATGTTCGAGCATCTCGGATGGCAGGCGGCGGCCGAGGACATTGTGCGGGCGCTGGAGGCAACCATCGGCGACAAGGTGGTGACCTACGACTTTGCCCGGTTGATGGATGGGGCCACCGAGGTCAAGACCTCGGAGTTCGCGGCCGCCATCGTCGACCGGCTCTAGTCCCTTACTTCGACGGGTTGGCGCCAGTGCGCGTCGTCTTCCTGATCATCGACGGCCTGCCCGACCGAAGGGTCAGTCGCGCCGTCACGCCCCGGCTGGTCGAGCTGGCCGACAGGGGCGCCCGGGCGACTGGGCAATCGGTGATGACATCGGCGACATATCCGAATCATGCTTCGTTCGCGACCGGCACCGAACCCGTCGGCCATCGCCTGTTGGCGAACTGGGTCGTCGTTGCCGGCCAGCCCCGGCCGGCCGACCAGGTGGGACCGGCGGTGCCGACGATCTTCGACGCGTGCGGTGCGGCCGGTCGTTCATCGGCCGTGGTGGTCGGGGATCAGTGTCTCGTCGCCGTCATGGGCGCAGCGGCCGGCGACCAGCACTGGCCGCCGAACGGCGTCGTCGAAGATGCGGTGATGAGGGATGGCCACGGGTACATCGCCGATGAGGAGGTGGTGCCCCGGTTGCTCGCGGCCCTGGCGGACGACGGCATCGACTTCGTGGTCGGCCACCTCAACGAGCCCGACACCGCCGGTCACGTCCACGGCCCCGATTCGGCGGAGGCGGCCGCGTGCTACACCGCGACCGACGCCCGCGTGGGGACGATCATCGAGGCGTTGCGGCCGCGCTGGGACGACACCGTGGTCATCGTCGTCAGCGACCACGACCAGGAGACGGCGACCAGCCACGACCAGATCGACCTGTACGGACCGTTGCGCGATGCCGGCCTGTCGCTGATCGCCATCCCGGAGGGAAACGGCGCGGTGGTCTGGGGCGACGACCCGACGGGCGGGTTGTGGCTCGACGGTATCGACGGTGTCGATGGCCACGGCGAGGCCTGGCCCGGGGCGCGCCTCGTGTGGGCGGTTCCTGGCCGGAGGTTCCGGCTTCCGAGCGGATTCGACGCCCGCCCCTTCGAACCCGGCCATCACGGCGGGGCCACCACCCGCGCTCAGGTGGCCGTTGTCGGCGGCGGCCACCCCGCCGCGGCCGCTATCGGCCGG
>CAXMLU010000049.1:0-9936 GCA_964194255.1 uncultured bacterium | reverse complement strand
GGCCGCCGTTGCCCTGGCCCTGCTAGGCGCTATTCCCCTCCTGTACGGCTCCGAGTCCAACAAGTCGGCTACCACCGCCAGCCGCGCCGTGAGCGGGACGGTCGACGCAGCCGCACAGGCGGCCACCACCACTGACCCCGCGGCCGGAGGGGCCTATCGGGCCCCCACCTCTGGCCCGAGAGCTCTGGACAGTGCGGTACCTGAGCTCGGCCCCCAGAGCGATCCGGTACAGGTCGCCCACCAGATCGACCAGGCCTTCGCCGCGGCCGCCGCGAAGGGCGCGGCGGTGCCATCGCCGGCCACGTCCCCGGCCCAGAGCGCTTCTCCCTCGCTCTCCACCGCGGCCGTCCCGTGCGAACCGGCCGCGGCCGCGGCCGTTGGCGCCACCGTCCCCGCGGCGTACGCCGCCAGCCTGACGTGGAAGGGAACGCCGGCCGAGGTTTACGCCTTCATGACTCCGTCGGGCCGTCAGGCGGTGGTGATAAGCCGGACGGACTGCCGAGTTCTCCAGATCCTTCCCCTGTAGAGGCCCTGGCCCAATGCAGTGCCCGGGCGCCGCTGACCACCAGGGCGTAGCGCAGCCCAGCACGCACGGTGTCGCTCCGGAATGGGTATTCGCCCAAAATGAGGGCCCAGGGCCGCTGTAACGGCGCCAGCCAGCAGGGCCACGGCGGCGCGCACGGCCGCGAACGGTAGTCTCCAGACATGGCACTGAGTTCTGTCGGCCGGTCCACCACGCCCTCTAGCGGCCCGCCGCCACCGACTTCGGACTGGACGGCGGTGGCCGCCGACCGCATCGAATCGGCGGTCACCAAGGTGCGGGACACCACCACCACCCGGCTGGTCATCGCCGCCCGAGCGCTCGTCTACGGCCTGGTGGCCGTCGTACTCGGCATCGCCGTTCTTCTCCTGCTGGCGGTCGCCGCCATCCGGATCCTTGACGTCTATCTGGTCAACCTCCACTGGGCCGGGCTGAACACGCACCCTGGACGCAGCGTCTGGGTGGCCGATGCCCTCCTCGGGGGAATCTTGACGCTGCCTGGCCTGTTTCTCTTGCGGAAGGCGGCGGTTCGACGCCGGGCAGGGTGAAGGGTGTGGACGACGTCCGCAAAGTAATCATCATTGGATCGGGGCCGGCCGGGTTGACGGCAGCCATCTATTCCGCCCGGGCCAACTTGTCTCCGTTGGTCATCGAGGGTGAGCCGTCCTCGTCGGGTGACCAGCCCGGTGGCCAGCTGATGCTGACCACTGAGGTGGAGAACTATCCGGGTTTCGTGGACGGCATCATGGGCCCGGATCTCATGGTTCGGTTCCGCAGCCAGGCGGAGCGCTTCGGAGCTGAGTTCCTGACCTCCAAGGTCGGCCGCGTCGACCTGGGCAAGCGGCCGTTCACAGTCTGGGCGCCCGGGCCAAAAGGCGACGAGGTCGAGTACCGCGCCGAGACTGTAATTGTCTCCACCGGGGCCCGTGCGCTCACATTGGGTCTCGACTCGGAATCCCGGCTGCTGGGCTACGGCGTGTCCACCTGCGCCACATGCGACGGGTTCTTCTTCCGGGGCCAGGACATCGCCGTGGTCGGCGGCGGCGATTCAGCCTTGGAGGAAGCCACCTTCCTGACCAAATTCGCCAACACCGTGAACGTCGTCCATCGCCGCAAGGAGCTCAGAGCGTCCAAGATCATGCAAGATCGGGCGTTCAAGAATCCCAAGATCCGCTGGCACTGGGATTCTCAGATCACCGACGTACTCGGAGACACCAAGATGACCGGCGCCCGCCTGCGCAACCGGGTGACCGGTGAGGAATCCAACCTCGATGTGACGGGACTCTTCGTCGCGATCGGCCACGTACCCAATACCGATCTGTTCCGCGCTCAGCTCGACATGGAAGAAAACGGGTATCTCATCACCAACGATGGCACCCACACCAGCGTCGACGGAGTGTTTGCCTGCGGGGACGTGCAGGACCACAAGTACCGCCAAGCCGTCACCGCGGCAGGATCGGGTTGTATGGCCGCCATCGACGCCGAGCGATGGCTGGAGGCCAACGCCATGAGCCATTGACGCGGAATGCCAGCCGCGCCGAAGGTGTTCCAGCCAATGCACCACCGTTCCTCACTAGCTGACCCAGGAGGTCGAAGCCGCCGTGGCTGACGTACTGCTGAATGTGACCGACATCACCTTCGACGAGGAGATCAAAAGTTCCACCGGAGCCGTGCTCGTCGACTTCTGGGCGGAATGGTGCGGACCGTGCAAAATGATCGCGCCGATACTGGAAGAAATTGCCAGCGAGCAGGCGGGCGTGCTACGGGTGGCCAAGCTCAACGTGGATGACGCCCCGGACGTGGCTCGTCGCTTCGAGGTCATGAGCATCCCCACCTTGATCCTCTTTGTGGACGGTGAGCCGCAACATCGGATCGTCGGGGCCAAAGGCAAGAACCAGCTGCTTCAGGAGCTACATCCCTATCTGTAGCAGCGGTGGGCATGGCTGATGCTCCCGGCCTGCCTCTCCGCCCCAGCCAGGAAGGCGAGGGGGTGCGGGATCTGCAGCAGCGGCTGCTCGCCTTGGGCTATTCCTGCGCGCCGGATCGCACCGCGTGGTTCGGACCCGCGACCGAAGCCGCGGTGCGGCGTTTCCAGGAGGCCCGCCGCCTGCGCGTCGACGGCTGTTGCGGGACCAGTACGTGGTCGGCGGTGGTCGAGGCCGGCCACGAGCTCGGCGAGCGGCACCTGTATCTGCGCCAGCCGATGCTGCGCGGCGACGATGTAGCCAGCCTGCAACGCCAGCTCAGTGCCCTCGGATTTGACTCCGGCAAGGCGGATGGAATTTTCGGCGGACGCACCGACCAGGCGTTGCACCAGTTCCAGCAGAACGTCGGCATCACGGCCGATGGGATCTGTGGCCCCGACACCCTCCGAGCCCTGCGCCGCCTGGGCACGCGCCTCGACGGGCTCGGCTCGGCCGCTGACCTGCGCGAACGGGAGCGGCTCCGCGACGCACCCCGCACGATGGCGGGGCGCCGCGTCGTGGTGACCCAGGGCGGTGGACTTGATGCATTGGCCGACGCCACTGGGCACGCCCTGTCCCGAGCCGGTGCCCTTCCGATCGTTGTCCACCATCCAGACGAGAGCACCCAGGCCGCTCGGGCCAACGAAGCCTGCGCCGATGTCGTCATTGCACTCCGGCTCGACCCCGAGATCCAAGGCTGCACAACTGCCTTTTTCCTGGGCCATGACGGTTCCGCGTCGGCCGGCGGCCAGACGCTGGCTCAGCTCGTACAGCGGACCGTCGCCCCGGCCGCGGGGGTCACCGACCTCGGTTCCCGAGGCATGCGCCTGGCTGTGCTGCGGGAGACCAGGATGCCCGCGGTGGTCTGCGAGATCGGGCCGGCGGCCGCGGTGGTGGAGCGGGGCGCGGCGGTGGCCGACGCCCTTTGCCGCGCCGTGGCGGCCTGGATGGACGCGCCCTGCTAGGCGGGGTCAGGCAAAGAATTCACACCCTCATGCACAGGTTGTGGATGAAGTCTCAACCCTCAACGCGGCCCATCCCCCGCCGGCGCGGCGCTCACACCAGCTACTCGGCCGGGAGGGGCGGCGTGAGCTGCATCATCACGGTGGAGATGCGCTCGAGGTCCTCGAGGTTGGCGAACTCGATGACGACCTTGCCCCGCTTGGAGCTCATGTCGACTTTGACGCGGGTGTCGAGGTAACCCGACAACAGTTCCTCCAGCTCCAGCAACCCCGGGGGACGGAGTCGGGCCGCCGAGCGGGCGTCGCTTCGACCGCGGCCGCCGTCATCGTTGCGTTCCTTGACGGCCTGCTCGACGGCTCGCACCGAGAGTCCTTCGGCCACCGCTCGGCGCGCCAGCGCCTCCTGGAAGGCGCGATCCGGTGTGCCCAGCAGCGCCCGGGCGTGGCCGGCGGAGAGCTGACCCTCAGCCACCAAACGCTGCACGGACGGGGTGAGTTGAAAGAGTCTCAGGGTGTTGGAGATCGCGGCGCGGCTCTTGCCCACCCGGACGGCCAGTTCGTCATGGGTGAGGTGGAAGTCCTCGATGAGCTGTTGGTAGGCGGCCGCTTCCTCCAGGGCGTTGAGGTCCTCTCGGTGCAGGTTCTCGACGAGGGCTTGTTCCAGGCTGGCCTCGTCGGTCACGGTGCGCACGAGCGCGGGAATGGTCTGGAGTCCCGCCCGTCTGGCCGCTCGCCAACGACGCTCACCGGCAATGAGTTCGTAGCGGTCCTCCCCCACCGGCCGGACGAGCACGGGTTGCAGGATGCCCAGTTCGCGAATGGAGGCGGTCAGGGCGCTCAGCGTCTCCTCGTCGAACCCGACCCGCGGTTGATGGGCGTTCGGAGAGATGTCTCCGATGGGAATCTCCTGGAGGGAGGCGGTCCGGTCCCCCGTGACTTCGGAGGGGATGAGGGCACCGAGCCCCTTACCTAACCCGCTGCGGCGCACCTCCGCTCACCTCCTTGGCCAGCTCCCGATAGGCGACGGCGCCGCGGGAGGATGAATCGAACACGATGATGGGCTGACCGAACGACGGTGCCTCCGAGAGTCGCACGGTCCGCGGCACGATGTTGCGGCACACCCGGTCGCCGAAGTGAGCCCGAACTTCCTCGGCCACCTGATCGGCCAGCTTGGTCCGGGCGTCGTACATGGTGAGCACGATCGTGGTCACTTCGAGGCCCGGGTTGAGATTGGTGCGGACCAGGCTCACGTTGCGCAACAGCTGACCGAGCCCCTCCAAGGCGTAGTACTCGCACTGGATGGGGACCACGACCTCGGTGGCGGCCGCCAGTCCGTTGACGGTCAGCAGACCCAAGGAGGGCGGGCAGTCGATCAGGGTGAAGTCGAATTGGTCGTCGAGCTGCTCGAAGGCACGACGCAGACGGAGCTCGCGACTGAACGCCGGGACGAGTTCGATCTCCGCTCCGGCCAGGTCGATTGTGGCCGGCACCACGAACAGGTTGCGGACGCTGGTGGGCTCGACGCAGTCCTCGATCGGGACGTCGTGGAGGATCACGTCGTAAATCGAAGCCTCCAGGTTGCGGGCGTTGATGCCAAGCCCGGTGGTGGCGTTGCCCTGCGGATCGAGGTCGACCACCAGCACCCGGTAGCCGAGCTCCGCTAGCGCGGCGCCCAGATTGACGGCCGTCGTGGTTTTGCCCACCCCACCCTTCTGGTTGGCAATGGCCAGGATCCGGGGGAGATCCGGCAGAGAGCGCGGCACAATCCCCATGGCCGGAGCATCGAGAAGGGCCGAGGAGATCAAGGGTCCGTCGGCCTGGTCAGCGCCATCCCGCCGGGAGGAGCCACCCCGCCCGGCGGAGCGAACCCGCCCGGAGGACGGTTCGGTCGGCACCAGAGTTTCGGCCTCACCGTCGAAGACCCCCGGAGCGGCCACCACGTCGAGGTCGCCGACGGTCGCATCAGCAACGTCCTCGGCCACCGCTAGACCCGAGCCACCCGTATCCACGGGCTCGGAAAGGGCTTCGGAATGGACCTCGTCGGGGGGTTCCGCCTCGGTTCGATCTGGCGCCGCCTCGGGCGCGACCTCTGTCGATCGCAACCGAAGTCGAGCGAATATCGCCCGGCGGCGGGCTTCGACGTTTTCGGACGGATCCACCTCCCTATCCTCGCTGCCGAGCCGCCGAGACGCAAGGATCTATCGCGAAGGTCTGCGTCTGCTGGCCTGTTTCACGTGGAACTAAAGGCGCCGGACAACACGCTGTTCCACGTGAAACAGTTCGCTAGGCCCCGAAAAGAGGGCGCTTAGCCGGAATGCCCGTCCGTCGGGGGTAGCGATCTGGGCACGGCCCGGTCTTCATCAGAGCCTGAAAAGTAAAGCCACGGGCCCGGAAGCGTTCCTCTGCGGCCAGGCCGAGAACCGATAGTTCCTGCGGCCACCGGTCCGGGCCCGGCCCCGGGGGTTCGGAGACGACCACCCGTCCGCCCACCGCCACCAACGGGGCCGCACACTCCGCCGTGACGGCCGGGGGCCCGAAGCTTCGTGCCACGACGACCCCGACCTGCTCCCTCCACGACGGCTCTCGTCCCAGCACCTCGGCCCGTCGGCAGACGGCCTCGACCCGTTCCGCCCATCCCAACTCACTGACCGCGGCGTCAAGGAAGGCCGTCCGTCGCGAGGAGCCATCCACCAAGACCACCCGGGCGTTCGGCCACCGCCAGGCCAGGACCAGGCCCGGGATGCCACCCCCGGAACCGAGGTCGAGCGCCGAGCCCGGGGGCTCACCCACCACGTCGGCGAACGCCAAACTGTGCTCCAGCGCCCTGGTTACGGGCCCGGGGCCAAGAAACCCGAGTGCTCGTGCCCGCTCGAGTACGTCGAGGAGCGAGGGGGGTGGCTCGTCGTTCAGGAGGAAGCGGACTCCGGCAGGATGACCACCCGACGACGGGGCTCTTCGCCCTCCGACGTGGTGACCACCCCAGTCAGGTCATTGACGGTGTCGTGCACGATCTTGCGATCGGCCGCCGACATGGGCTCCAGTGCGCGGCGTTCGCCGGCCGAACGAACCTCCTCGGCGATCTGGCGGGTGAAGCGCTCCAGGGCTTCCTTGCGCTTCTGGCGGTAGCCGGACACGTCCACCAACAGTCGGCCACGTCCGCCGCTCTGCTGCACGGCGCACCGGGTCAGCTCCTGCAGGGCGGCCAATGTTTGCCCCTTCGGCCCGATAAACAGGCCCAACCCCTCGCCCTCCATGCGAACCTCGACGGTGTCCTCGTCGAGCTCGACCACCTCGAACTCGGCGCCGACGCCGAACCCCTCGATGAGGCCCTCCAGGAACTCTTGCGCCCGTGCACCCTGCTCCGCCAGCGGCATTGACATGCCTGTCCCTTCCTCTTGCGTATCGGTCTTCTCCGTGTTGTTCGCATGCGCCGGCGCGGCCTTGCCGCCCTCACCGGAACCGCCACCGCGGCGCCGCCGCCCAGGCCGTTGCTCCTGCCTCACTCCCGCCGCCGCGTCGCCGCGTCTTCCCTTCGCTCCATCAGCGGCGCCGGCATTGGTGGCTGCCGGCGCGCGGCTGGCCGTATCCTGCGCCGCCCTTTGGCCGGAACGGTGCTGCCGTTGCCGGCGGTCTCTGCGGTCGTCCTTCGGGCGAGGCGACGTGGGCCGGACGCGGGCCCGTACCCTCGCCTCGCTGCGTAGACGGCCGAAGAGGCCCAGCCGGGGCTCCTCGATGACCTCGAACTCGGCGTCCTGCTCATCGACGCCGAGTTGATCAAGGGCGGCGTCCTTGGCTTCCTCGATCGTGCGGCCGGTGGTCTCAACCCATTCCATCCCTGTCACCTACCCCGCCGCTTGCGCGGCGCGGGCCGGTTCCCCGGAGGTCGGGGCGAGCGGGGGGACTGGCCATTGCCCTTGGCGCCGTTTCCCCCATCCCGTCCGGTCGCCGGCTTATCGGGTGCAGGTTTTTCAGCTGGGGGTTGGTCCGGAGCCGGCTTGTCGGCCGGAGGCTCCGCGGCCGGAGGCTCCGCGGCCGGAGGCTTCGGGGCCGGAGGCGTCGGGGCCGGAGGCTTGGTCCCGACCGCTCTCCCGCTGGGCTTCGCGGGCGGAGGCTTGGCCGCCGGCTTGCCGCCCGGCTTGGTCGCGCCCGGCTTGGGTCTGCCGTCCTTGGGAGTGCCGGGCTTGGCTCTGGTCGGACCCTTCGCTTCCCGTTGGGTGCTGGCTGCTTCCATCAGCCGGGCGAACCAGCCCTTACGAGGCTCGTCGGCCACCAGCGCCGCCTTGGCGTTTCTGGGGTGGTCGATCTCCGCCGTCTTGGCCTCCACCTCTTTGATGTCGGCGACAACCTCCGCCGTCAAGGAGGGGTCCCACCGGTACATGGCCCACTGCTGGATGATCCGGGCCACGCTCTGGGCCAACCAGTACAGGGCCACACCGGCGGGGAAGCGGTAGGTAATCAGGCCGAAGAAGATCGGGAAGATCTTCTGCATCATCTGGGCCTGCGGGTTGGCGTTCGCCGCTTGTGAGTTGCGTGAAGTGAGCTGGCGCTGCTGATACCAACCGGTGAAGACAATCCCGGCGACCAGCGCGAAGTACGGCAGTGCACCCCAGAAGGAGGAGTGATGCGCACTGGCAGCTTTTGCCAGGTCGATGCCGAACGCCTTCATGGTCCCGTGATCGCGCACGAGGTGGGTGAAGAGCTTGGTGTTGTGGGAAATGAACTTCGGATTGACACATTTGGCCGCGGAACAGAGGACCTTGCCCTTGACGACAATCGGGCCGTTGGTCTTGTGCGTAAGACCCGAGACGGCCCGGAACAAACCGAAGAACACCGGCATCTGGAGCAGCAGCGGTAGGCAACCCCCCAGCGGGTTGATCTGGTGCTCCTTGTAGAACGCCATCATCGCCTCGTTGAGGGCGGCCTTGTCGTTCTTGTGCTGCTGCTGGAGGCGCTTGATCTCCGGCTGGAGGCGCTGCATGGCCAGCATGGACCGCGTGCCCTTCCACGTCAGGGGGGCCAACACGATCATCACCGCCAGCGTCATCAGAATGATGGCGATGCCGTAGTTGGGCACGAGGCCGTAGAAGAAGGCCAGCAGGCTGGCCAGCGGCGGGGCCAGGATCTCGAAGGGGTTACTCGAGGCGATCACGGTTGTTCCTTAAACAGAGGGGTGTGGCACGGAGGGTGGTAAAAGGTGGCCGCGGAGCGAGTCCGGCACCGGGTCGACCCCGGAGCCACCCCAGGGGTGGCAGCGGGCGAGACGCCGAGCCGCCAGCCAACCGCCTCGCCACGCTCCGTGGCGTTCGACGGCTTCGACGGCATACGCCGAACACGACGGGTAGTACCGGCACGGTGACGGCCGACCGTGGCGGGCGAGCTGGTAGATACGGATCGTCGCAAGAACCAAACGGGCCATCGGGCGCGGCCGGCCCGGCGCAGGCGGGGCCGGGCTCACCGGCGACCTGCCCGCCGGTCGGGCGGGTCCGGGTGGCCGACGGCGTCGAGTGCTTCGTTCACGATGCCCCGCAACTCTCCCCACGCAAGGACGGCCGCCGGCGGCGCCGCCCCGATCAGGTAGGCCCCGGGCCACCACGCAGCTTTGCGATCCGAGACGATGGCTCGCAGCCGGCGTCGCAGCCGATTGCGTTGGACGGCGTTCCCCACCGATCGACCGATGGCATAGGCCACCCGTGGCGGCTGGTAGGGATCTCCGTCCACCCAGATTACCGTGACCGGGCCGCGTTTCGTCCGGCGCCCGGAGCGGCGCAGATCGGCAAAGGTGCGGCGGTCCCGGATGTGCCAGGGACGCGTAGGCCGGCGGGCCCCCACGTGGTTCTCGGTGCGCGGCGTGGTATCCGGCTCAGGCTGAGAGCCGGTGACGGCCCTTGAGGCGACGGGCCTGGATGATGGCCCGGCCGGCTCGGGTCGACATGCGGTGGCGGAAACCATGGTTTTTGGCTCGTTTGCGATTGTTCGGCTGGAAAGTCCGCTTCACCATTGCCTCCTCGGGGCAGCGCGCTGGGCATTGGTGGTGATCGTTGCGCGCGTCATCTGGTGCCGGCCTAGCCGGCTCTGCGCCCTAGGGTAGAGGCCCGCACGGGGGAGCGGCAACACGGTGGATTAGGGCTCGCAGCCCTGGAGCAACGGGTTTGTGGCGGTGGTACGTTTGCCAGACCGCCGTCAAAACCGATCCCTCCAGGGGGGTCGCCCTCCTTCCCCAGGGTCAGCGGATGCAAGGTACGCAGGTGCGACGAGGGAGCGGCACGTGTCGCAGGGAGATCGGCGGAAGTTCTCCACAAGGTGTGGATCAGACTGTGGACACCGCCTCGAGAGGTCCGGGGAATGCTGGTGACAGAAGCTGAACGCCTGTGGAAAAGTTGCGCAGAAATCATCCGCACCCAAGTCGGGGAGGGGCCGTGGCGGGGGGGCTTTCCCCCACCTGCTGTCTCCTTTACCCATCTCCGAGCCC
>CAXMLU010000048.1:0-3389 GCA_964194255.1 uncultured bacterium | reverse complement strand
GTCAAGGGCGGCCGGCGGTTCTCGTTCGCCGCGCTCATGGTGATCGGCGACGGCAATGGCACGGTGGGATTGGGGTACGGCAAAGCCAAAGAGGCGGGGCTGGCCGTCCAAAAGGGCATCGAGGAGGCCAAGAAAAACCTCTTCAAGGTGCCCCGGGCCGGTGCGACCATCACCCACCCGATTGTCGGAGAGGCAGGCGCCGGCCGCGTCCTGCTGAAGCCGGCCGCGCCCGGTACGGGGGTCATCGCCGGGGGCGCAGCCCGCGCCATCCTGGAGATGGCCGGCATTCACGACATCCTGGCCAAGTCGCTCGGATCCTCCAACAGCATCAATGTGGCCCAAGCCACCATCGCCGGCCTGCGCGGCCTCAAGCGACCCGACGAGATTGCCAAGCTGCGCGGCAAGTCCCCCGAGGAAGTCACGCCCAAAGGGGTCCTAACTGCCTACCAGGCCACCGAGCGGGGCGGCCACGTTCCCGTCGAGGTGGCGTGATGCAAATCAAGGTGACGCAGGTGAAGTCGTCCATCGGTACCAACCCCAAGCACCGGGCCACGTTGCGGGCCCTGGGCCTGCGCCGGCTCGGTCAGTCCAATGTCCTTCCGGATCGAAGCGAGATCCGGGGCATGATCGCCCGGGTGCCGCACCTCGTGACCGTCGAGCAGACCAGTGAGGAAGCATGAAGATCCACGACCTCGTACCGGCCCCCGGTTCCACCCACCCGCGCCGTCGGGTCGGGCGGGGCATCGCCGGTAAGGGCGGCAAGACCGCCGGCCGCGGCACCAAGGGTCAGGGGGCCAGGAACAACATCAAGCCGGGTTTCGAGGGCGGCCAGCTGCCCCTCGCCATGCGGATCCCGAAGCTGAAGGGCTTCAACAACCCGTTCCGGGTCGAGTACGTGGTGGTGAACCTCGACACGCTGCAGGAATTCGAGGGGACCGACATCTCTCCGGAGACGCTGCGGGAGCGGGGCCTGGTCCACAAGCACGGCCTGGTGAAGGTGCTGGGCCGCGGCCAGCTGTCCCGGAAGCTGACGGTCAAGGCCCACGCGTTCTCCAAGGCCGCCGAGGAAGCCATCCGGTCATCCGGCGGCACTACCGAGATCATCCCGCCCCCCTTCGGCCACGGCCGTCCCCCCGCCAAGGGCAATCAACACACCAACCGCTAGCCTGAAGACCCCTTTCCCCGGGTAGCCTGGCAGACAGTCCTGCCGCTTCGAGGAGCCCTCCCCATGCTCTCCAGCCTGAAGAACATGTTCAAGGTTCCGGATCTCCGGAACAAGATCGGCTTCACGGTTCTTATCATCGCCCTCTACCGGCTCGGCTCCCATGTGCCGGTGCCGGGCATCGATTTCAGCGCGGTTCGGTCGCTGGAGAGCGCGGCGGCGCGAGGCGGGGTGCTGGCCTTCCTCAACCTGTTCTCCGGCGGCGCGCTGACCCGCTTCGCCGTGTTCGGGCTGGGGATCATGCCCTACATCACCGCGTCCATCATCATCCAGCTGCTGGTGGTCGTCATCCCCAAGCTTGAGCAGTGGCGAGATCAGGGGGCGGTCGGGCAGCGCAAGCTGACCCAGACCACCCGGTACCTGACGATTGCCCTGGCCATCATGCAGTCGACCGGCCTGGCGTTCGTGTTCCACAACGGCGGCGGCGGCTTCCTTGGCTCCGGGCAGGGCCTGAACAACATCGATCTCATCCCTAAATGGAACCTGGTCCGGGTGTCGGGCATCGTGCTGACGATGACGGCGGGCACCGCCTTCGTCATGTGGCTGGCGGAGATCATCACCCAGCGCGGCATCGGGCAGGGCATGTCCATCCTGATCTTCGCCAATGTGGTCGCCGGCATGCCGTCCGGAGGCGCAGCGGTGCGGGCTCAGGGCGGCAACATCAAGTTCGCCATCATCATCATGCTGTCCATCATTCTGCTGGTGGCGATCGTGTTCGTCGAGCAGGGCCAACGGCGAATACCCGTCCAATTCGCCAAACGGGTCGTAGGCCGCCGGATGTACGGCGGGCAGAGCACCTACATTCCGCTGAAGGTCAATACCGCCGGGGTCATCCCGATCATCTTCGCCAGCTCGGTTCTGTACTTCCCGGTGCTGCTGTCCAACGTGGTCCCGTCCAAGGGATGGGGCAAACACGTCCAGGCCTTCATCAACCAGCATCTGGTCCAGCCCAGCGACTACATGTACATCCTGCTCTACGGCCTGCTCATCATCGCATTCACGTACTTCTACGCGGCGATCACCTTCGATCCGCACCAGCAGGCCGACATCATCCGAAAGCAGGGCGGGTACATTCCTGGTATCCGACCCGGCCAACCGACTGAGCGGCACCTGCAGCAGATCCTCAATCGGATCACGCTGCCCGGATCGCTCTTCTTGGCCTTCATCGCCCTGTTGCCGTCCATCTTCTTGGCCACGTGGGGAATCACCCACTACCCGTTCGCCGGGACGACGCTGCTGATCGCCGTGGGGGTCGCCCTCGAGACGATGAAGCAGATCGACAGTCAGCTGATGATGCGGAACTACGAGGGCTTCCTGAAATAGTGATCCCGTGCCAGGCCACCGAGGCGCTGGCGGCGGGACCCCGGCCGGGGTCACGGCGGCCCGCGCCCCCATCGACAAAGGTGCGCGGGTAGACGTCGTGGTCCCCGGGGCGCGGTTGGTGATCCTGGGCAAACAGGGAGCGGGCAAGGGGACGCAGTGCGTCCGCCTGGCTCGGCACTACGTCGTGCCCCACATCTCGACCGGCGACATGTTCAGGGCGGCCGTGAAGATGGTCACCGAGTTCGGCCGTCGAGCCGAGGAGTACATGAACGCCGGCGAGCTGATTCCTGACGAGGTGGTCATCGGCGTGGTCCGGGAGCGGCTCGAACAGGACGACACCGTCAGGCGGGGCTTCATCCTGGACGGCTTCCCGCGCACCGTGCACCAGGCCGTGACGCTGACGGCGTTCCTGGCTCCCCGCGGCGTCGACCTGGCCATCGACCTCGAGGTGGGCACCGAGATGGTGCTTCGCCGGTTGGCGGGCCGTCGGGTCTGCCAGACGTGCGGCACCAACTACAGCGTGGCGGCGAAACCCAAGCACGGTTGGACCTGCGATTACTGCGGCGGCGACGTCGTCCAGCGAGATGACGACACCGAGGCCGCCATCCTCCGGCGCCTGAAGCTGTACGAGGAGCAGACCGCCCCCCTGATCACCTGGTACCTGGAACAGGACCGGCTGGTGGCGGTGGACGGCATGGGCAGTCCCGACGAGGTCACGTCCCGCCTGACGCGGGCCATCGACCGTCGTCGGCACGAGCGCGGCTTGCACGGATGAGGCGTTCGAGCGAGGAGATCGCCAAGATGCGGCGGGCCGGGCGGGTGGTGGCCGAAATGCACGAGAAGG
>CAXMLU010000047.1:0-1728 GCA_964194255.1 uncultured bacterium | reverse complement strand
GTCTACGACGACGAGCAGTACCTGTTCCAGGCGTTGCGCGTGGGCGCATCGGGATACCTGCTCAAGCGGACTACGGCGGTCGAGCTGGCTGGCCACCTGGAGCAGGTGATGGCCGGCGTCCTCGTGGTCGACCCGGTGATTGCGGGGCGGACGGCCATGACGGCCGCCCGGTTGCAGGCCGGAGAATTCTGGCCGGGCGCGCACCTGGGCCTGACGCAGCGCGAGAGCGAGGTGCTCGGGCTCATGGTCCGGGGTATGTCCAATCGGGCCATCGCCCAGGAGCTCATCATCGGCGAGGAAACGGTGAAGAGCCACACCCGGTCGATGTACCGCAAACTGCAGGTGGACGAACGGGCCCAGGCCGTGGGCGTGGCGCTACGCGAAGGACTTTTCCATTGACCGGCGAGCCGCTGCTGCGCCAGATCATCGAGGTCACCGCCGCCGACCTCGGACTGCGGGAGGTGGCCTGCCGGGTGGCAGCGCTCGTCACCGAGGCCACTGCGTCGGACGTGTGCTTCGTTCACCTGGTGGACGAAGAGCGGGGCCGGGTCGTTCTGGCTGGTGCCACCGCACCGTTCGACGAACTGGTCGGCACCATCGAGCTGCCGCTGGGCGAAGGGGTGGCCGGCTGGGTGGCCGCGCACGCCGAGCCGGCGGTCGTGCCCGATAAGTGGGCGGACGCGCGTTACCGGTACATCCCGGCCCTGCGGGGCGAGGACTACGCCTCTCTCGTATCGCTGCCGATGCTGATACGGGGCCGGGTGGTCGGGGTCCTCAACGTCCACTCCAAACAGCCGCGCAGCTACGAAGGTGACCTGGTCCTGCTCAACGACGTCGCCAGCCTGATGGCCCGCACCGTCGAGAACGCCCGTCTCTACGACCGGCTGTTCGAGCGGGAGGAGACCCTCGCCGGGTTTGCCGCCCGCACGGTCGAGGCCCAGGAACTCGAGCGCCGCCGGTTGGCCGGCGAGATCCACGACGGGATCAGCCAGCGGCTCATCAGTCTCTGGTATCACCTGCTGGCCGCCGAGGACGGCGTTGAGGAACCGGGCCTGGTGCGACGGGAGCTGAGCATGGCCAAGGAGCTGACTACGGCCGCCCTCGAGGAAACCCGGACAACCATCGCCGGCCTCCGTCCGTCTGTGCTTGACGACCTCGGTCTCGGTCCGAGTTTGGAGAGCCTGGTCCGGACCATCTCAGGCCCGGCGGTCGAGTTCGACCTGGACGTGTGCCGGCTTTCCCCGCACGTGGAGGTGGCCCTGTACCGCATCGCGCAGGAGGCTCTCCAGAACGTGGTGAAGCACGCCAATGCCTCTGTCGTGAAGGTGCGGTTGACGAGTGAGGACGACGGCGTTCGGCTGGTGGTGGAGGACAACGGCAGAGGCTTCAACGAGGTGGCGGTCGACGGCGCCCGCGACCACTCGCGTTACGGGCTGGTTGGCATGCGTGAACGGGCCGAGCTCATCGGGGCTCGCCTTAAGGTGACGTCCAGACCAGGCGAGGGCACGCGAGTCGAGGCGATCGTGCCTGAGCCGGCTGCTCCGCCCCCTTGGGTCTGAGGAACCCTTTCCCCATATCTAGCCGAACTCGATGGAGGAGAAACCGCGCAGCTTCTCCAGCTGGTGATGGGCCTCGATCAGGCGAACCGTGCCGGACTTGGAACGCATGGCCAGCGACTGGGTGGTCGCCCCGTGGCGGGTGTAGTGGACGCCGTGAAGCAGTTCGCCG
>CAXMLU010000046.1:0-3723 GCA_964194255.1 uncultured bacterium | reverse complement strand
TCGTCTGGACCCCGCCCCATTTCTGGGCGCTCGCCATCCGCTACCGGGAGGACTACGCATCGGCGAACGTCCCGATGCTCCCGGCGGTGGCGTCGCTGCGGGTCACCTGCCGCCAGATCGTCTTCTACACCGCCCTGCTCTGGGTCACTTCCCTGGTCTTTGCCCAGGTGGGCGGGATGGGCACCATCTACTGGGCGGCGGCGCTGATCCTGGGTGCGGTGTTTCTTTATCAGGCCGTGGGCCTGCTGCGCGACGGGACGGCAGCGCGAGCCATGCGGCTGTTCTCCTATTCGATCTCCTATGTGACGCTGCTGTTCGGAGCCATGGCCGTCGATCAGCTGGCCCGCCACGTCTGACATGGCTCGCTGCGGCCTGAGCGCGATGTGTAGAGTCCCCTCGGTCCTGTCCCCGATGTCCAACGAGGCTGCTCACCCATGACGCTTCTGGAGGACCGCCCGGCGGAGGCGGCGGCGCCGCCACCGGAGCCGTCGCCCCCGGCGCCAAACGAGAGCTGGCTCACGACCGCTGACCACAAGCGACTCGGGCTGCTCTACCTGGGGTTCTCGTTGCTCTTCCTGCTCGTCGGGGCCGTCCTCGGCGAACTGTTGCGGGCCCAGCTGGCCGAACCGTCGTCGAACATCGTCGGTTCCGCCTACTTCCGGATCTTCTCGATGCACGCCACCGTCATGACGATGCTGTTCCTGGCGCCGGCGTGGCTCGGCCTCGGCACGTATCTCCTTCCCCTGCAGATCGGCGCCGGCCGTCTGGCGCTGCCCCGCCTGCACGCCACCGCCCTGTGGCTCTACGTGGTAGGCGGCGGCTGCCTTGTGGCCAGCTACATCTCCGGGCCACCCAACGGGATCGGCATCACCAGTCCTCAGGCCTTGGCGGCGGCCCCCCACCTCACCAGGGCCACCAGCTTGTGGATTGCGAGCCTGGCGGTGATCGCGTTCTCGTTCCTCCTGGCTTCGACCAGCCTGGTTACCACCGCGCTGACGTTGCGCACCGAGGGCATGACCCTCCTGCGGCTCCCGGCCTTTAGCTGGGCGACCATGGTGACCGGCGTCGTCACTCTGCTGGCCACGCCCGTGTTCCTCGGCGGGCTGCTTCTCCTCTATCTCGACCAGCATTTCTTCGGCACCTTCTTCACCCCCACGACCATCGGCAGCCAGGAGGTCTGGCAGCACACCATCTGGCTCTTCGGCCGGCCCGAGATCTACCTCCTCACCCTTCCGGCCCTGGGCGTGGCCTGCGAGATCGTGGCTACCCACGCCCGTCGCCCCTTGCTTGACCACCGCGCCGCCCTCGGACTGCTGGGGCTGTTCGGTGCGCTCAGCCTCGGCGCGTGGGCGGCCGGCAACAAGGTAGAGAACGCGCTGGTCCTCCCCACCTACTCGGTACTCACCAGCCTGGTGGTCATCCCCATCGGAGCCCTCGTGCTTCTGTGGATGGGCACCCTCGCCCAGGGCCGGCCGCGGTTCCATGTCTCTCTTCTCTGGGTAGCCGGCTACGTCATCCTTCTCGCTCTCGGCGCGGGCATGACCATCGCGGCGGCGGTGGCCAAGGTGCACGGCCAGGCGTGGACCACCGGTCATCTGCATACGGTCGCCTTCGGCGCCCCCGCGCTTCTCGTGTTCGGTGCCATCTATCACTGGGCGCCCAAGTTGTGGGGCCGCACCTTGTCACCTGGTCTCGGCGCAGTCGCCTTCCTCCTCGTCTTCGGCGGCTTGTTCACCTCCGGCGTGTTCAGCTACCTGCTCGGGTTCCAGGGGGCCACCAACCACACCGCGGCCGTGACCGGCCGGTCGAGTTATCAGGCCCTCGACCGGGCCGCCGCCTTCGGTGGGGCGCTCATCCTGATCGGAATCCTGGTCGTGCTGGCCGACCTGCTGCGCAGCTGGCGCAAGGGCGGCCCGGTCGATGGCGATCCCTATGACGGTCTGACCCTCGAGTGGGCCACCAGCTCGCCGCCACCGGCCCACGGCTTCGATACGGTGCCGATGGTGTGGTCCCCCACTCCGCAGGCCGACTGGCGGGCGGCCGCAACCACAGGGGCGGCGGAGGAGGCGCAGGCATGAACATGCTTGCCCTTCCGGCTGGTGGCCGGACCCGTCCGAAGAACGTCATGACCATAGGGGTCCTCCTGCTGTGCACCGGCGGGTTGATGCTCTTCGGCGGTCTCATCGCCTCCTATGCGCATATCGCCCACCTGAACAACCATGCGAACCAACCGTGGCCCCCCAAGGGCGTGACGGTTGACAACTTTGTCGGGACCATGCTCAGTGTCACCGCGCTGATGAGTGCGGTGACCATGGAATGGACCGTGTGGGCGTTGAGGAGGGACGACCGCCGACAGGCGCTCGGCGGCCTCGGCGTGAGCCTGGGCCTCGCCCTGGCCTTCCTCAATCTGCTCTGGTATTTGGGACGCACGGCCGGCTTCGGCCCCGGAGCGTCTCCCTACGCGGTGATCTTCTTTGCTCTCATTGTGGCCGCGGGCGCGGTTGCCATGATCGGAGTGGTCGGCATGCTGATCGTGCTTGGCCGCACCATCGGCCGTCAGATGGTGCCGGCGCGCTACGAGCCGGTCCGCGTGGTGGCGTTGTACTGGGATTTCGTTGTCGTGTCTTGGATCGCCGTGTACGCCACCGTCTGGCTGTTTACCAACCACTAGGAGGGAGGGAGTCATGTTCAACACTGCGGCCAAGCTGCATTTCGGACTGGCGGCCCTCGCCCTGGTTCTGGCCCTCGGGTACCAGGCCACCTCGGGAGACCGCTCGGGCGGAGTGCTGTTCTTCTTCCTGATGGCCGCGGCCCTGCTGGCCGGCCTGGCGGAGACCGGTTCGACGCTCGAGGACTCGGCGCCACCGCCGCCGGCCGGTTCCGTCCTGCCGAAGGAGTCGGTGGCGATGGATCGCAGCCTGCAGCCGGCGCCCAGTTCGTGGCCGATGATTCTGGCCGCGGGGGTGGGCGTTCTGGCCATCGGCGCGGGGGCCGGCCACTACGTCGTCATCATCGGGGTGGCGGGGGTTGTGCTCGCCGCTTTCGCAGGGCTGGCCCAAGCGTTTCGAGAGGATCCGTCGCATACGCCGACGGTCGGCGTCCGCGCCACCGACCGTGTCGTCGCTCCGTTCCTGCTGCCCTTGACGGCCTTCGGGCTGATCGCCGTCCTCGTCATCAGCATCTCCCGCGTCCTGCTGGCGGTGCCCAAGGCGGCGTCGGTCGCCATCGCCCTCGTCGTGGCCACCCTGGTCCTGCTCGGGTTCGCACTCATCGCCGCTCGGCCCCGCGCCAGTTCGACCATTCTGGCGACCGTGGCGGGCGTGGCCGTGGCCTCGGTGGTCGCCGCCGGCGCGGTCGGCGCGGCCACCGGAGAACGGAAGTTCGAGACGCCGGCCCTGGCGAGACCTCAGGTCGTGATCATCACCGCCAAAGGCATCCGGTACGACCTGACCACCATCGGCGTGACCGTCAACAAACCGGTGACGGTGCACTTTGTCAATCGGGACAAAGGCACCTACCACAACGTCGCCGTGTACACCGCCGCGACGGGGGGCACTCCGCTCGTCAACGGCGAACCGGTTGTCGGCGTCGGCCGCCGCACCTATCAGTGGACCTTCACCACGACCGGCCAGTTCAACTTCCGTTGCGACTTCCACCCCTCGATGGTGGGGACCTTCACGGTGGCGGGATCGTGACCCGCCCGCCCTGTCTCTTATACACATC
>CAXMLU010000045.1:0-2838 GCA_964194255.1 uncultured bacterium | reverse complement strand
GCCCATTACGGGCGCCACAACTGCCCATCTGACGCGTCGCAACGGGCCCGATAGCGGCGCGTCGGCTCAATGCAACAGTGCCACCACAACCACGATCACAAGGTCCGCGCCGGTCCACCCGCGCACAACCGAATGGGTGGTGGCGATGACTGGGATCGTCACGGCGGTCGCTGCGCTGCTTGCCGCGATCGTCGCCCAGCGTTGGCCGTTCCGCCCGAAGAGTAGGGAAATTCCAGGCGACCACGCGCTGACGGTTGTCGTCCATCTCTACCACTTAGTTCTCGGTATCAGTAGCCGATATAGAGGTCAGCGTCGTCTGGCGCCTCGATCGGATGACGGGATCGCATGAATGGTACGCAATCGGTCGAGGCCCGACACGACGGCACGGATGAGGACAACCGCTTCGAGCGGTTCCCGGCGATGCTGTGCACAGCGGACCTCGACGGCAGATTCATCGAGGCGAATCGGGCGCTCGAGCTGGCGCTCGGCTACGGGCCCGGCGAGCTGACCGCCTGCTCCTTCGACGAGCTCGCCCACCCGGGGGACCGGGACGCCGCGGCGGCGATCACGCAGGAGTTCCCGAGCGCATCGGGAGGGCTCTCGTTCGAGCTCCGATGCCGGCGCAAGGACGACTCGCACTGCTGGATGGCCTGGAATGTGCGGGCCGACACCGACCGGCGGATCCTGTACTGCTCGGCGCGTGACCTCACCGAGGTGCGGGAGCACGCTGCTGTCGTCGCCAAGCTCCTCGCTGAGCTCGAGCGCTCAAACGCCGACCTCGCCCAGTTCGCCTACGTGGCTTCCCACGACCTCTCCGAGCCGCTCCGGATGGTTTCGAGCTACGTGCAGCTCCTCGCCGACCGCTACCAGGGCCGCCTCGACACCGACGCCGACGAGTTCATCGCCTACGCGGTGGATGGGGCGGCACGGATGAAGGTGCTCATCGACGACCTCCTCGCCTACTCGCGTGCCGGCTCCGGTTTGCTGGTGCGACGCCGGGTCGACTGCAACAAGCTCGTGCATTTCGCCCTCGCCGACCTCGACCGGATCGTGGTCGACTCGGGCGCCGAGGTCGTCGTGGACGACCTCCCGGTGGTCGAGGGCGACGCAGGCCAGCTCGCCCTGCTCTTCCAGAACCTGCTCTCGAACGCCCTGAAGTTCGTCGCCGAGGGCGTCGCACCGAAGATACGGGTCTCCGCCGACCGCTCGGGGGACGCCTGGCAGTTCACCGTGGAAGACAACGGCATCGGCATCCCCGAGGTGCACCGGGAGCGGATCTTCCTGATGTTCAAGCGCTTGCACGGCCGCAGCGAGTACCCGGGGACCGGGATCGGCCTCGCCCTCTGCTACAAGATCGTCAACCGCCGCGGCGGTCGGATCTGGCTGGAGGCCGGTGCCGTCAGCGGCAGCGTTCTCCGCTTCACGCTCCCCGACGCCGAGGTCATGAGCGAGCAGGTGCCCGAGTGACCGACGACATTCAAATCCTCCTGGTGGAGGACAACCCCGGCGACGTCCGCTTGACCGTCGAAGCCCTGCGGGGCGCCCGGGTCGCTAACGAGCTCCATGTCGTCGGCGACGGCGAGGAGGCCATCGCGTTCCTCCGCCGCCAGGCGGGCTACGCCGACGCTCCCCGCCCCGACATCGTGCTGCTCGACCTCAACCTGCCCCGGCTGGACGGGCGCGACGTCCTCGCCGATATCAAGGCTGACCCGGACCTCGCCAGGATCCCGATCATCGTGTTGACGTCGTCGTCGGCCGACCGGGACATCAAGCAGGCCTACGAGCTGCACGCCAACTGCTACATCTCCAAGCCGGTCGACTTCATCGAGTTCATCGAGCGGTTCGGTCGCTCGAGGGCTTCTGGCTCAAGATCGTTCAGCTCCCGCGATGACCACGCTCGCGCCGCGCCGCGTCGAGGGCGACACGGTCCGCGTCCTGCTTGTCGAGGACAACGACGGCGACGCCCGCCTCGTGCAGCTGATGCTCGAGGGAACCTTCGGCGACGACATGGAACTTACCCGGGCCCGCAGCCTGCAGGACGCCATGTCCTGCATCGACGTCGCGCCGCGGGACTGCGTCATCCTCGACCTCGGCCTCCCGGACGCGGCCGGGCTTGTAGCGGTGGGAGCGATCAAGGAGCACTCGCCGATGATGGCCGTCGTCGTCCTCACCGGGCAGGCCGACAGCGAGCTCGGCATGCAGGCGGTCGCCGCCGGCGCGCAGGACTACCTCGTCAAGGGCAACGCCGTCGACGAGACCCTGTCGCGCGCCATCCGCTACGCGGTCGTCCGCAAACACGGCGAAGACGCCCTGGTGCACAGCGAGCAGACCCTGGCCGAGGCCCAGAGCATCGCCCACCTCGGCAGCTGGGAGCTCGACTTGGCGACAAACGCCATGGTGTGGTCGGAGGAGCTCTGCCGCCTTTACGGGTACGCGCCCGAACCCCCGCCCGACATGCACGACCTGCTGGACCGCTTCCACCCGGACGACGCCGAGTCCGTGCAGGAGCTGCTCCGGGCCACCATCAGCGCCCGGAGCGCCTTCGACCTCGACCATCGCATCCTGCTCCCCAACGGCACGACGCGGTGGCTGCGCTCGCAGGGTCGCGTTGAGCGCGACGGTGCGGGCATTGCGTTCCGGATGCGGGGAACGGCGCAGGACATCACCGATCAGCGCCTCGCCGAGGACGCTCTTGCCCACCAAGCGCTCCACGACCCATTGACCGGGCTGCCGAACCGGACCCTGCTGCTCGACCGCCTCACGCACGCCCTGGCCCGGCTCGAACGCACCGACAGGTCGGTGGCGCTGCTGTTCATCGACATCGACCGGTTCAAGGTC
>CAXMLU010000044.1:0-3356 GCA_964194255.1 uncultured bacterium | reverse complement strand
GGGTACATCTCGGTGTACTCGTACGTCTCGCCTTCGATCGCCGACCGAAGGTTGTCTTCAGTGGGGCCCACAGGCACGCCCGTGACCGGGTCGCCGACTTCGGCGATGAAGTCGAAGTGCCCAAACGCGTGACCCGTCTCGCCTTCGGCGACGGAGCGGAACAGCATCGCCACGTCCGGGTAGCCCTCGACGTCGGCCTTCTGGGCGAAGTACAGATAGCGCCGGTTGGCCTGGCTCTCTCTGGCGAAGGCCTCCTTCAAATTCTCGAGTGTCTTGGAGTCCTTGAGCTCCGACATTGCGCTTCCCTTCTCTACTCGTTGGATGGTCGACAGCTGGGACAAAGGCCACGGAAGACGACCTCGGCACTGCTGACAGCGAAGCCCTCTTCCCGACCGCTCGGCACCCGCAGCTCGCCAAAATCGGTGTAAAGATCGCGCACCCGGCCGCAGCCCGCACACACCAGGTGGTGGTGCTGGTCCACATTCGGGTCGAAGCGAGTTGACCCCGTGCCGAGATCCAGGGCTTGGATCTCGCCCATCTCGGCCAGGTCATTGAGGGCCTGGTACACCGTTTTCAGCGAGATCATCGGCAACTCGGCCCGCGCCGCGGCGTAAATCGCCTCGGCCGTGGGGTGCACGGCGTTGCCCTGGAGGAGCCGGAAGATGCATTGGCGTTGGGGGGTGACCTTCAGTCCCCTCGACCGGAACTCGTCGGTCAGCTCCGCGGGCATTCGCACCACCGCACCGTAGCACCAACTCCTGTTGAACAACAATCGTTGGTGGTTACCTCGGCGCTAGGATTCGCCGGTGCCTTTCTTCGACCGTGAAACCGCTCTCACCCGGCTCGGCGAGGACACCTTTGATGTCGTGGTGGTCGGGGGCGGGATCACCGGGGCCGGCGTGGCCCTCGATGCCGCCGCCCGGGGACTTCGCACGGCACTGGTGGAGGGCCGCGACTTCGCCTCGGGGACGTCATCGAAGTCCTCCAAGCTGGTCCACGGAGGACTGCGTTACCTGCAGCAGCGGGAGTACGTGCTGGTCTACGAAGCGCTGGCCGAGCGGCAGCGCCTGCTGGAGAACGCCCCCCACCTGGTCCGCCCCCTCCCCTTTCTCATCCCCTTGTTCGGCAAGGACGGTGTGGCGAACAAGACGGTGGCCAAGGCCTACTCGACGGCGTTGTGGCTCTATGACGTCACCGGTGGGCTGCGTATCGGCAAGCGGCACCGCCGGCTCAGCTTGGACGAGGCCTACGCCCACTTCCCCAGCCTGCGACGCGACCGCCTGGTCGCCGGCTTCCTGTATTGGGATGCGCAGACCGATGATGCTCGGCTGACGCTGGCCGTCGCTCGCACGGCGGTCCTCGACCACGGCGCGGTGGCCGTCAATTACGCGCCGGCTACCGACGTGCTCCGCCATCCCGACACCGGCCGAGTGTGCGGCGTCCGCGTTCAGCCCTCGGATGGGGCGGCCCCCATCGACGTGCGGGCCGGAGTGGTCGTCAACGCCGCCGGCGTCTGGTCCGACCATGTGCGCGAACTCGACGAGGGCCCGACGGCCATGGGCGACATCCGGCCGGCCAAGGGCATCCATCTCACCGTGCCGGCCGACAAGCTCCGCCTGGATGTGGCCGCGGTCCTGCCGGTACCGAAGGATCGGCGCTCGATCTTCGTGGTCCCGTGGGGCGACCTGGTGTACCTGGGCACGACCGACACCGACTACGAGGGCCGCCTCGACGATCCGCGGGTTACGCCCGAAGACGTGGCTTACGTCCTCGGCGCCGTCAACGCGTCGGTGGTCACCCCCTTGTCGCCCTCTGACATCGTCGGGACGTGGGCCGGCCTGCGTCCCCTCGTGAGCAACGCCACCAGCGAACGCACCGCCGATCTGTCCCGCCGTCACAAGGTCTCGACATCGAGCCACGGCATGATCACGGTCACCGGCGGCAAGCTCACGACCTACCGACGCATGGCGGCGGACACCGTTGATGAGGCGATCATGTGCCTGGCCGCGCGGCCTGATCATCGGCGGGTGATCACCCGCCGGAGCCCGACCCGGAAGCTCCGCCTCCGCGGGGCCACCGGCATGGACGAGGTCACCGGCCCTCGGCTTGGGCTCAGCGACGATCTGGCCGACCACCTCTGCGGCCGCTATGGAGGCGAGACTCGCACCCTGGCCGCCATGATCGACGCGGAACCATCGCTCGCGCAGGTACTCGTTCCCGGCTTGCCGTACGTGCGCGCCGAGGCCGTCTACGCGGCGCGCTACGAGATGGCCCGAACGCTCGAGGACATCCTGGCCAGACGGACCCGTGCCTCGCTGCTGGGTCGGGCCACCTCCGCGGCGGCGGCCCCGGACGTGGCGCGGCTGGTCGCGCCAGAGCTCGGTTGGGATCAGGCGAGGGTGGACCAAGAGGTCCTCGCCTATCAGGCACAGGCCGAAGAGGAGCGGATCACCGCCGGGCTGCCCGAGACTGCGTTGGCCCAAGCTGGCACACCTGCGCCGTCGCCGGACGCGTCGGCATGACCGGATCCCCCACCCCGCCCATCGCCTTCTCGGTGGCCGCCGGATCGCTGTCGGACCGCTTCGGCGAGGTGGCCGTGGCTGTCCCTGACTCGCTTGTCGCGCAGCTTCGGTCCGTCTGCAGATCGGTGCTCGACGACGACAACGCCCGAGCCGAAGCCGGACGCGACTGGTGGCCCCTGACGTTGCGATGGGCGCTGGCGGGTGAAGTACCGGCCCGACCGGCCGTCGTCGCCGTCCCGGGGTCGACCCAGGAAGTGTCCGCCGTGCTGGCCACCTGTCATGCCGCGCGGGTACCCGTCACCGCGGTAGGCGGACGCAGCGGGGTGTGCGGCGCCAGCGTTCCGGTGTTCGGTGGAGTCAGCCTCGACCTCACCTCGTTGGCCGGCATCGTCGCCGTCGATGACGTTTCGTTGCTGGTCGACGTGCTGCCCGGCACCTTCGGCGACGTCTTCGAGGCGTCATTGAGCGACGCTCACGGGCTCACCGTCGGTCACTGGCCTCAGTCGATGACCCTGTCCACGGTGGGCGGTTGGTTGGCGTGCCGCGGCGCGGGCCAGTACTCGACCCGGTACGGGAAGATTGAGGACATGGTCGCCGGACTCGAAGTGGTGCTCGCCGACGGGCGGGTGCTGCGGACCGGCGGCCGCGGGCCTCGGGCAGCGGTGGGACCGGATCTAACCCAGTTGTTCGTGGGCAGCGAAGGCACGCTCGGCGTCATCACCGAGGCGCGGTTGCGGGCGCATCCCGTTCCGGCGGCCGAGGCGCGGGCCGCCTACGGATTCGAGAGCTTCGAACAGGGACTCGACGCCTGCCGGCGCATCTTGCGGCGGGGGG
>CAXMLU010000043.1:0-6581 GCA_964194255.1 uncultured bacterium | reverse complement strand
CACTTAGATTGTATCCCATCGGCCGGTGATCCACACCGGGTGCCACCGTCGATGCAATGCGGTGGGGCTACCTTTCCGAGCCGAGACCCGGAGAGTAGGGAGCGACATGGATCGAGAGTCCGTCATCGCGTATTGCGCGGCGAAACCGGCGGCGATGGAGACCTACCCCTTTGGCGACGAGGTCATGGTGTTCAAGGTCGCGGAGCGGGTATTCGCCATCGTCGCCCTCGAGGGCGAAGCTGGATCGATAAGCCTGAAGTGTCCGCCGGAACTCGCCGTGGTGCTCAGGTCGACCTATCCGGCGGTTCGCGCCGGATACCACCTCAACAAACGGCATTGGAACACGGTCGAACTCGACGCCAGTGTGCCTCCCGACGTGGTGGCAGAGATGATCGGTCAGTCCTACGACCTGGTCGTCGGCTCCTTGCCGAGGAAGACACGCGACTCGCTGAATCCCTGACGAAGCTCACGTCGGAGCGCGGACGGTCGATGGCCAGGTGGCCCGGCCGGGCGCAGCTGTCCGGCGGGCAACGTCAACGGGTGGCGATCGCCCGCGCCCTGGCGCCCCGCCCAGTGCGAAGAGCTTCTTTGTCAACCAGTACAAGTCGACGGGCCAACTCGAACAGGTTCTCGCGACCCGCGAGACCGGTCTTGACTTTCAGCAGGCGAGCACGGACCGAGCTCAAGCCGTGACCGCGACGCCCGATACGGGCGTCAAGCTCACGGATGCGGTCGCACAGAAGATTCGCGTCCTTCCGCACGTGTCGGGCGTCGCGGTCACGGCCCAGCCCTCTGTGTTCGAGCACATGGTGTTGGGAACGACGAGTGTCCCAATCAGGGGCGTCCGTGACTCACGCCAGCCTTCGGGTGCACGACGTCATTGGTCTACCCGGATGGCGTGTTCTCGCCGTCGTGGCGGCGACAACCACCATCGGGCTCCTCGCCGGGCTCTATCCGGCCCACCGCGCCGCCCGGCTCGATCCCGTGCACGGCCTGCACTACGAGTAGCCCTGCCCCCGCCGCTTGCGTCGACAGCGATTTGTCGACGCCACGTAGCGGTTCCGGGCGGTCGCCGGGCCGTGCGGGCGGGTCCGGGGGCGCCGCATTGCGTCGACAAACGGCGGCTTTTGGCTGTCGACGCAACGTGGCGCCAAACAGTTGTCCGGGTACGTAGTTGGGAGCGGGCGACGTGGGGCGGGGGGCGAAAATGGCGAGCGGGGCGGGGTAGCGGCGGATAGCGTCAACCGATGCCGACGGTTGTGGTCGTGATGGACCTCGCCGCGGAACAGGCCTACCACGCCGCGACGCTCGCGGCCCTGGGCCATGCCGCCGATGCTGCCGGCATGGATACGGACATACGGGTGGTGCCGACCGACCGGATCGACGACCGCGTCTTATCGCGACTTGGTGGGCCAGGGGTGGCGGTGGTCATCGGGCCGGGCAGCCCTTACCGGAATCCCGATGCGGCTCACGAAGTCATACGCACGGCGCGGGAGCGAGGAGTTCCCCTCGTCGGGACGTGAGGAGGATTCCAACATGTTCTGGTAGAGCATGCCCGCAACCTCTTCGGGATACCCGACGCGACCCACACCGAGTACGACGCGGCTGGAACGCCGGTCGTCACGCTGTTGGCGTGCTCGTTGCAGCATACGGAGATCACGGTCGACCTGGTTCCCGGATCGCGGCTCGCCGAGTTGCACCGGTCGACCCAGGTCGTCGAACGGACGACGTGCAGCTACGGACTGGCTGTCGAGTTCCAACACATCGCCTCCACCCAGGGAATGTCCGTGGCCGGCACCGACGACACCGGCGAGGTGCGGGCGGTGGAGCGGCTCGATCATCCTTTCTTCGTAGCGACGCTGTACCAGCCTCAGCTGAGGTCGGCGCCAGGCTCGCCTCACCCGGTCTTCGCCGGTCTCCTGGCGGCGGCATCGTCGACGTAAATCGGCGGCGTGTAGGGGCGTGCCGACGGTCTTTGGCGCGTGAGAGTGGGAAAGACAGCTGAAAAGAAAGGGGCCCCGCCGAGGCGGGGCCCCTTTTCTCGTGAGGCCTCCGGCTACGCGGCGACCTGGATGGTGCCCTGCATCCACGGATGGAGGGTGCAGAAGTAGTTCAGCGTGGTGCCCGCCTCGGCGGTGACCTTGACGGTGCGCTGGGTGACGAAGCCGTGGTTGCTCGGCCCGGTGGCATCAACCAGCGTTGAATCGCCGATCGTGGACGGACCGCTCGGGTTGCTGTGGGCGGCCTTATTGAAGTCTTCCACCAGCGCGGTCAGGGGGAGGGGCGGGCCGGGCGGCACGGCGGGATCGGCGATATCGGCATCAGGTGCGCCACTGTCGTCATCGGTGAGCATGCCGTTGTCGATCTGAACGCCCGCCGGCAGGCCGGTGGACGGGCCACCGAGGCCGTACAAGTTGTTGACGTCGTTGCACACGGTGCAATTGAACGTCTGCGCCACCGAATTCGGCAGATCGGCCGCGGCCACGACGGTCATGGTGTGGGCGTCGTCCGTCTTATTGACGAAGGTGATCATGTCACCCTTGTGGACCTTGATGGAATTCTCGGGGAAGCGATAGGTGGTGATGACAGCTTCGTTGCGTTGGAAGATGTTCTTACCGACGATCTGGACCGTGACCGTCTTCGGCCCGGCTGCACCGGTCGCGTACGCAGAAGCGCCCAGTCCGATGCTGCTGCTGGCGAGTGCGACGCCGGTGGCGATCAATATGGCCTTGCGCATGTAACCCCTTTCGTGACTCCAACTCGGATGCTCCGACTATCATCCGACACGGCCACGCTCCGCACACGGGTGCTAACCGGTGTGCAGGGCGAGTGGCTACCCCCCTCTGAGTCAGATGCGCCGGAGGCGGGCGTCGGAGAGGACGCGATGTGCGCAGTTGCGGCCCACCATGCCATGCACCCCGCCGCCGGGATGGGCCGACGCCGAGCACAGATACAGGCCCCGTACGGGCGTGGCGTAGCGGAACCAACCCGGCACCGGCCGGAAGACCGCCTGCTGGTCGAGCGCCATCGACCCGCCGGCGAGATCTCCTCCGACCAGGTTGGGATTGGCCGCCTCCAGGTCCGGTGGCGTATGCACGGCCAGTCCGACGATCCGTGATCTCAGCCCCGGTGCATGCCACTCGAGCCGGTCGAGCACCCGCTCGCAGAAGGCCTCGCTCACCTGGGCCCACTTCCCGCCATCAATGACGCCGGCGCCGTCCCCCTCGGGCTCGGAAGGAACGTGGGTCTCGATCCACAGCGTGTGGCCACCCTGTGGGGCCCGGCTGGGATCGGCGGAGCTCTGCTGGCCGACGACAAGGAGAGGTTCGGCCGGGAGGAGCCGGCGCCGGACTTCGCTGCCGGCCCGCCCCATCCCATCCAGATCACCGGTGAGATGCACCACGCCGCAGCCGTCCAGCCCTTCGGCCTGCCACCCCGGCGGACCGTCAAGCGCCAGATCGAGCTTGAAGATCCCGCTGCCGTACCGAAACCGTTGCAGCCCAGCCAGGAAGGAGCCCGGCAGAAGCGCCTCGCCCACCATGCCGCGGAACAATCGGGGCGGACCTACATCGGCCAGCACGGCGCGCCCCGCCCGCAGCGAGTCGGCGCCGGACGTCTCGATGCCGACCGCCCGACCTTTCTCGACGACGACGCGTACGACCTCGTGGTCGGTGAGGACGGTGCCGCCGGCTTCGCGCAACGCCGCCACCAGTGCCTCAGCCAGCTTGACGGCCCCGCCGACCGGCACGGGCATCCCGATCTGCTGCGCCGTCATGGCCAGCGCCAGCGCGCCCGGCGTGCTGCCCGCCTGGTCGGCGGCCAGGTCGCTGTGGGTGGTCCCGGCGGCCAACAGGGCCTGCGCGCCCGCCGACGCGAACCGGTCTCGCGCCACATCACCGATTGGCTCGAGCAGAAGCCGAACCATCTCCAACGTCCCCCGGAGCCGGGTTGACGCCAGCAGGCGCGCCGTCGGCCTCATCGAGGGGAGAGGAGACAACAGCACCTGGAACAGCCGCCCGCCGACCTTGCGCCACCAACCGTAGAGGTCGCTCCAGGCCTCACCATCGCCGGCCCGCTGGCGCTCAAGCGCGGCGGCGGTGCGCTCGGCGTCGGCGTAGCAGATCCCGACCGTGTGGGGATCGACTGCGGCCGCCACCGGCGCCGCGAACGACGCCCACTGGACCCGGCGATCGAGTTCGAGTTCGGCGAAGACCGGCGAGGTGTGCAACAGCCCGTAGAAGGCCGAGAACGTGTCGTGCAGGTAGCCGGGGACGGTCAATGCCTCGGTGCGGATGGCGCCGCCGGCGATGGGAGCTCGCTCGATCACGATGACCCGCCATCCCGCGCGCGCCAGCAGCGTCGCCGCCACCAGCCCGTTGGGACCGGAGCCGATGATCAGCGCGTCGGCATCAGTCACCCCCGCCCCTGACAGTCAACCCAAGACCTTCGGCGGCCGCCGACACGGGCAGCGATGCCCCTCGGTGGTCTTTCACGATGGCGTCGACCTCGTCATCGGTTCGGCCCGGATCGTGATGGAAGAGGAGAAGTTGCTTCACGCCGCAAGTCTCGGCCAGGCCGACGGCATAGTCCACTGCGGAGTGGCCGAAGTCCGCCTTCAGGTCCAGTTCGGCGCGGGTGTGCTGGGCGTCATGTATCAGCAGGTCAACCCCCTCTACCAGTTCGTACGCCGCCGGGTGGTAGTCGCCCATCCCGTCAGGGCCAGGGCCGAGCGCCAGTGGTCCGTGATCGGACAGGTAGGCGACGCTGGCCCCCGAACGATCGGTGACGCGGAAGCCAAAGGTCCGCCCACCCTTGTGGGGAATGTCGCGCGCCAGCACCGTGAAACCCTCGATCTCGCGCCGGCCACTCTCCAGGCTGGCGAAGCGCCACGTGCCCCGGAGCTGCGATGGCCGGATCGGGAAATGGGGTGGTGACATCGCCCGGCCGAGCAACTTCTCGACGTCGTTTTCCTGAGCCGGCACCAGCACGGTGACGTCGCTACCGGGCCTGTCTCCCGCGGAGAAGAAGGGCAGTCCATGGGTGTGGTCCCAATGGAGATGGCCGAGCAGGAGCGTGCCGCGGAAGGGCCGACCTTGCATCAGGCACGACACTCGCTGCAGGCCGGTCCCGGCGTCGAGCACCAGCGTCGGAAACTCGTTGTCGTCGGAGGCGATGGCCACACATGACGTGTTGCCGCCGTAGCGCACGAACTCTGGGCCGGGTGCGGGCGTTGAGCCACGAACGCCGCAGACGACGACCCTCATTCAGCGATGCATCTCTCGGCGGTGACCACCCGCCACCTCGGCCAGTGCCGTCATGTCGATCTGATCGGCGGCGGCGACCGCGACCCGCACTGGTGTCACCGCCCGAAGGGTGCCCGTCCGCTGGCCGCCTTCGAGGATGGCTCGCTCACCCAGGATTGCTCCCGGCCCGAGTTCGGCGAGCTTTTCCCCATCCACGAACACGGCGAGCACACCGTCGAGGAGAAGGTACAGCTCATTGCCCGGCGCCCCTTGCTCGACGAGGGTCTTGCCCTTGGCGACCTTGCGGATCTTGGGCTTGGCCCCGCCCTGCATGATGGAGGCGGACAACTGCCGCTCGAGAGCCGTCTCGGCCACGGTGACCAGGGCCGGCGATTCCTCGTCGCCCCAAGGCGTGTGTTTCCCGAACGCCCGCCGGTACCACTCTTTGAAGTCCGTCATCCCGCTCTTGGCGATGAGCTTGCCGCCATGGTCGTAGAACCAGTGCCGCGGGAAGGTGCTGGCGCCGATCATCTCGTGCTCGGACGTACCGTCGGTGTGGATGGTGAGGGCGAGGGTCGACCACACCGTGGGGGCGGCCACCTGCACAAAGGGCTTGCGCCGAACTCGCCGCGGCCCCGGAACTCCGGCGCGGCCGCCGGCGGTCTGGACGAACTTGACCGAGGTGGCCGTCACTTCCGGCTTGCCCTTGATTTCGGGGAAGAGGACGGCGGGGAACACGACCGCCTTCGGACCCAGTCTCACCGTCGTCGAGCCGATATGGCCTCCTCCGACGTAGCCATAGTCGACGATGCGGCCGTCGATGACTTCCACGAAGGCCCGTAGCTCGTTGGCGAAGCGATAGCGGTCGGCGCGCGCCAGCACCTCGAGGTCGTCAATGACGTCAGGGGGTGGGACGTCGTAGTGGGTGACGCCCAGGTCGAACGGCAGGCGGGTCATCCCCTTGATGGCCTCCGACGGGATCCACGAGAGAGAGGTGATCGACGATTCAAAACGCATGATGGCTCCTTTGGTGTCTCAGTCCTGCGGCTCAATGAACAACGAGGCTTCCGTGCATGCCTCCCTGCCGGTGGCCAGGCACGCGGCAGTAGAACTCGTAGACGCCCGCGGGCAACTCGAAGGTGGCCAGGCGACTCCCGCCGAGCGGGACTTTCAGGTCGACGCTCCGGCCGGCGATCGTGAAGGTGTGCCAGAACAGGTCGTCATTGGTCATTCGCACCGAGATCCGACCGGCGGTCGCGTCCAGCCGCGCTTTCGAGAAGCGGGTATCTCGGACTCTGATCGCCAGTTCGCCCGCCGGAGGCGGAGTCGCGTTCGGTT
>CAXMLU010000042.1:0-5813 GCA_964194255.1 uncultured bacterium | reverse complement strand
CCCGCCACATCAGCCTCCCACCGATCACTCCGGGCCCCGACGGTAGTGGGCTGGATGAGGGCCCGCCTGTCAGATGTCGTTGCTCGGCTGGCGGCTGCTGCCCTCTCGAACGGTTGCGGCGACCCGCCGCGCTGCCGCCACGAGACTCTCATGGTTTGTCGCGGCCGCACTGCGCAGGAGGGCGTCCGCTTGCGCCGCGGTGCAGGTCTCGAGGGCCATCAACATTCCTTGGGCCTGGTTGATCTCGGTCCGCTCGTCCAGTTCGCGCTGGGCGACGGTGACCGCGGCGTCGCTGGAGGCCAACACCCGAGACTTGGCGATGGCCACGCCGACCTGGGCGGCCAGCACGGCGGCATTGGTCTCGGAGGTCTCGTCGAAACCGTGAGGCGATATCGAGTACAGGTTCAAGCTGGCCGCCGCTTCCCCATCGACGACCACCGGCAGCGATAGCACGCTGAGGAAACCGGCATCCGCGGCGGCGGTTGCGAAGTGGACAAACCGTTCCTCGGTGCTCACCACATCCACGTGGACAGTGGCGCCGGTCGCGATGGCCGACAAACAGGGACCCTGCCCGGTCTCATACTGAATGAGGTCGAGCTCCAGGATTACCCGGTCGGTCGCTCCCAGCGTTTGCGGATGGCCCTCAACAATGACGGAGACGCTGGCCCCATCGCAGCCAGGGACGCCAACCAGCGCGGCGCTGGCCACGCCTAACAGCTCACGTTGCAAGTCACCGTCCGTGAGCAGCACTTGCCCAAGGCTGAGCAGCGCCTCAAACAGCTCGTCGCGAAGATCCGGAATGGTCTGGTTCTCCTCTAGACGGCCCGACCAGATCCCAACTGTACGACTGCCGAATCAGGTCCGTCCACCAAAGTCTGCACGACGCCGGGCCGCGCCCGCAAAGAATGGCGACTACGCCAACGTTCGATACCCAGGGCGCCGAACACCAGCAAAGAGGCGCTCAGATACGAGGCGCGACCTACGCCGACCCGGCCGCCGTAGCCGAGGATGACGGCGAAGAAATACGGCTCGCCGGCGGCGGCGACCGCTGCCCACCACGGCCATCCGGCCACTGCACCGACCGCGACGACGATGGTTGCGTACCACGGCTGCACGGGAGTGGTGATCAAGAAGAGGGCCGTCAGCAGCATGGCCGCGCCGCGTACCGCGTCGGGGCGTCGCCACAGCACCAAACCAATCGCGCCACCCAGAGCACCCACGGCCGCGACTGTGGCTGACGTACCCGACAGCCCCAGGACTCCAATGATCAAAAAACGAGTCCCTCGGTCGTAATTCTCCTCTCGGAGATAGCCGGGCAGATACCCGAGGACATGCCACCCGACATTCACCATGTGCGGCAGGTACAACACCAACGCCAGGCCGACGGCCGCGGTCGTGGCGCGAAGCAACGACAGCCATCGGCGAGGGCCCGGCAGCCCGATCATGGCGACCAGCAGAAGGGCCGGATACACCTTGACGAGCGCGGCGCCTCCGATGAGCAGGCCGATACCGACATCACGCCGGACGCTGGCCGTTCCTGTGCTCAGCGCCAACGCCGCGACCACGAGGGCGATGGCTAGCCCGTCGACGTGACCGTTGTTGACGATCTCGAAGACCGGCACGGGGCTCAGCGCATACAGGGCCGCCCACCGCACGTCGCGCCGCCAGCGGCGCAGTGCGACGACCAACAATCCGACGGTGGCCAGATCGGTGACCAGCCCCGCCACCTGCCAGGCCTTGTGCCGGGAGCCGATACCCCCGACCCGGTAGACGGTGGCGAACCACCCCTCCGCCACCGGCGGATAGATGGTGCTCACCAGCGGCCGGTTGATCCTCGTGCAGCCGGCCGGCCGGTGTAGCGACGCGCACCCCGCCGGATCCGGCCACAACCATGTTTCGCGCACCGCGGCCACCCTCGGCGACGCGGGCACTTGTGCGTACGGGTCCACCCCGGCCAGTTGCACTCGGCCATCCCAGGCGTAGCGATAAATGTCGTCCGAGGTCGTCGGCGGCCCGCCCAGCGCAGCGAGGCGAAGGGCGGCCGCAGCGGTGAAGATGAGGACGACGGCATGCCTTCGGGGCAGTCGCAACACGGCGGCGACGGCGACGGCCCAGAGACCGGCCCACAATGCGAGCCGCCAGACCAGGGTCCATCGGCCGAACAAGATCGACGGCCCGGAGGCGAGGTCGTAGGACATGACCACGCCTACGCCCGCCGACAGGAGGAAGACGGCCACGGGGACCCCGCCATGGCAGGCCGCACGGCGGAGGGTGTTCACCCGCCGGCAGTGGCGGCGCGCAATGGCGCTCGAGCAAAGTCGGCCATCCCCTGGTCAAATCCAATCTCGGCCACGAAGCCGAGGCGTTCAGCCGCCTTGCGTGGGGACCCGACGATGTGGCGGACATCGCCCCGCCGCCAGGCGCCCGTGACCTGCGGCTCGGGCGCGTCCGCGCCGAAGGCGGCCGTCAGGGCGACGGCCATCTCGCCCACTGTGTGCGGAGTCCCGCTGGACACGTTGTACGCACCCGACTCGACGAACGGGACGGTCAGGGCGAGGACGTTGGCACGGGCGACGTCCCCTACCTCGATGAAGTCACGGGTTTGGCCGCCGTCTTCGAAGACAAGGGGGGCGTGACCGGCGGCTAGCGCGCTGCGGAAGATAGACGCCACTCCGGCGTACGGCGTGTCGCGAGGCATGCGGGGGCCGTAGACGTTGTGGTAGCGCAGCGCTACGACGGTCGCCCCTGACTCGCGTCCCCACAACGCGCACAGTTGCTCCTGGTGCAACTTGGTGGCTGCATAGATGTTGGAGGGGTCAGGGCCTGCCTCCTCCTCGACTGGTGTCCATGCCAGCCTCCGATGGCAACCGCCCACAGGACACGGGGGCTCGAACTTCATGGCCGCCAGGTCCTCATCCCGCCTTTCCGCGGGCATGACCGCGCCGTGCGCGGGGCATCGTGCTCGTCCGCCCCCGTACACAACCATGCTGCTGGCCAGCACCAGCCGGCCCCGGAACGCCCTTTCCCATAACGCTTCGAGGAGAGAGGCGGTGCCCACGTCGTTGTGTCCCACGTAGTCGCCCACGTCCGCGAAGCTGACGCCGAGCCCGACCTTGGCCGCCTGATGGCAGACGGCGTCCACTCCCTCCGTCGCCCGGTAGACGAGATGCCGATCCCGGATGTCGCCGACGATCAGCTCGGCCCGAGGATTGAGATAGTCCGGCTCAACGGCATGCACGGCCGGGTCAAGCAGGTCGAGCACCCGCACCTCCGCACCGCCGTCGAGCAACCGATCGACGATGTGCGAACCGATGAACCCCGCCCCGCCGGTGACTAGGACCCTCACCTCGCCGTCCGTTGGGCGGAGCCGGACACCGGCAGGAGAACGGAGAAGCGACAACCGGCCCCCTCGTTGCGCACCGATATCTGCCCGTGATGGGCCTCGACCAGACCCCGGGCCACGGCCAGCCCGAGACCGGCCCCACCGTCGCCGGGTGTCCGCGCCGAGTCACCTCGGTAGGCCAGGTCGAAGACGTGGTCGAGGTCGGATTCGGGGATGCCGCCGCACGCGTCGAGTACGGAGACCACTGCCGAAGTCCCCGACTCATCGAGTCTCGCCTCGATCCAGATGGTCCCGCCCGAAGGGGTATGGCGAACGGCGTTGTCGAGCAGGTTGCGGACCACCCGGGCCATCTCCGGCGTTGACAACTCCACGATCGGTGACGGCTCGCCGACGGCGCCGCGCACGTCGATCCCTTTGGCGCCGGCGGCAATCGAGGCGCTGGCGACCGCGTCGGACACCAGCTCGTCGAGAGCGACGCGCTCCAGATCCAGTCCCAGCGCGCCGGCCTCGATCCGGGAGAGCTCGAACAGGTCATCGACCAGACCAGCCAGCCGGTCGGCTTCCTGGCGCATGGTGCGGTGGTACCGGTGCACCGTGTCGACGTCGGCGACCACCCCGTCCTCGAGGGCCTCGACCATGGCCCGGATGCCGGCCAGCGGCGTACGCAGGTCGTGTGACACCCAGGCCACCAGCTCGCGCCGACTGCGCTCCAAGGCCGCCGTTTGCTCCTGGGCCTGAGCCAAGCGGTCGGCGGTCGCCTCGAGCTCCGCCGCCAGCGAGGCCAGTTCCGACGGCGAGCCGGACGCGGAAGCCGACTCGCCTTGCCCGTCACGCAGGGAGCTCGGGCCGCCCTCACCGAGGCGCCGGGCCATCGCGCCGATCGACCGGCCCGCCTCGGCCACTCGGCGGCCGAGGAGCAATGCCTCGAGGACAGCGACCGTGCCCGCCGCGGCCAGCACGACGACGAGGACATGAAGATCGTGACTCGAGATGAACATGTCGGCCGACGCCGCCCACACACCGATACCGATGGCCAGCACCGGAGCGAGGCCAGCGACGACGGCCTGGACGACCACGCTCGAGCGACGCAGCACACTGAGCAGACAGGCGGCGACGCCGCCGGCTATGCTCGCTCCGCCGGCGGCGTAGGCGATCAGCGTGATGGTGTCGTGCAGGGTCATCTGCCCGGCCGCGGCTGCAGCGGTGACCCCGAGGCCGGCGATCCCAACGGCGGCGGGCAGCAACCAGCGCCGGCTCATGGTTCGAACCGGTAGCCGACACCCCAGACGGTGCACACGTGTCGCGGCGCGGACGGATCAATCTCGATCTTCTCCCGCAGCCGGCGGATGTGCACGGTGACCGTGGAGGTATCGCCGTAGGTGAACCCCCATACGTCCTCCAGCAGCTCCTCTCGGCGGAAGGCGCGGCGTGGGTAACGCATCAGGTGAACCAGGAGATCGAACTCCTTGGCGGTCAGCGCCACGAGCTCTCCGTCGACGCGGGCCTCGTGGCTCACAACGTCGACCTCGAGCGGGCCGAAGCGGAGCACCCGCTCCTCGTCGCGGACGATCGGCATCGATCCAGCCGCCCGGCGCAGAACCGCCTTCACGCGCGCCGTCAGCTCGCGGGGTGAGAACGGCTTGGCAACGTAATCGTCGGCCCCAAGTTCGAGACCGGCGATGCGGTCCGCCTCCTCCCCGCGTGCCGTGAGCATCACCACCGGCACGGGCGCGACGGCGCGCAGCTGCCGACAGATCTCGAGACCGCCCAGCGACGGCAACATCAGATCGAGCACCACCAGGTCAGGCGGATCCGCCAGCGCACGGGCCAAGCCGACGGCGCCGTCGGCGACCGTCTCCACCAGGTAGCCCTCACGTTCGAGGTAGCGGGCCACGACCTCGGAAACGTTGGGGTCGTCCTCGATGATGAGCACGCGGAAGGCCGTCATCGTGGCGGGGAGCACCACCCCATGATGCCGGGCACCGCGTCGTTGGTGGGTCTCGCCCGGTTAGAGTTCATCGAATCGTGAGCACTTCGACCGCGTTCTGTAAGGGCCTGGCGGTTACAACCAGGTTATGCCCGATGTGGTCATCCCCGTGCTCAACGAAGCGGCCGCGCTGCCCCGCCTGTTGACCGCAATGCCTTCCGGATACCGGGCCATCGTGGTCGACAACGGTTCAACGGATGACTCGGGTGGGGTGGCCCGTGCATACGGCGCGGTCGTGATCCTCGAGGCGGCGCGCGGCTTCGGGGCGGCCTGCTGGGCCGGTCTGGAAGCCGCGGACCCGGTCGACGGGGCGATTTGTTTCATGGACGGCGACGGGTCGCTCGACCCGGCCGATCTACCCCGCGTGGCATCGCCCGTACTCAACGGCACGACGGATCTCGTGCTCGGTGCGCGCCAGGCCGCCCGCGGCGCGTGGCCGGTGCATGCCCGCCTGGCCAATGCCGCCATCGCCGCCGAGCTGCG
>CAXMLU010000041.1:0-2706 GCA_964194255.1 uncultured bacterium | reverse complement strand
GGCCAGGGCGGCGGCGTCGGCCGCGGTCTGGTCCTGGCGGCGTTCGTTGTAGCCGGGGCCCAGGTCGATTACGAACGCGGCGAAGACGACCAGGACCACCAGGGTCAACGCCACCAGGGGCAGCACGCTGCCATCCTCGGCCGGACGGCGGCTCAACATGGGCTCAAGTCGGCGGCGTCGGAGCTGTAGGTGGGGATCTGTTCGAGCCTGAACACCCCTTTGGAGTGCAGCGTGATGCCGTCCAGGAACGGGAACAGCCCGGTCATGGTGCGGAACGTGTAGGTGGTGCACACGGTGACGTCGTCGCCCACCCGGGGATGGCCGGAGGTCTGCGGATAGGTGACCGACACGTTGAGGGCGGTGGTGGCCAGCCCGGTGGCCCGGGCCTGGGTGGCGGTCTTCAGGTCAGCGAGCTGGGCGGCGCCGCCCGCCGAGCAGCCCGCCGGTGCGGGCGGGACGCAGCCATTGTCCACCGCGGCCAGTCGGGCGCCCTCCCGGGCCGCGCTGCGCACCTCCAACAAATCGTTGTACATGGAGCCGAACTCCACGACCCCGAAGATCAGCACCATCAGCAGCGGTACCACGATGGCGAACTCCACCAGCGCCGCACCCCGCTCCGAGCCAGGTCTGCCTAGATAGCGCATCGATCAGCCGTGGCCGTGGCCGTTGCTCGGGCTCCCCGGGGCGTGGCCGTTGCCGTTGTTGTCGGGTGGTGCGGGTTGGGGGGTGGCCGGCGGCCCGGCTGCCGAGGTCGTCGGCGTGGTCGTCGTCGACGTCTGCGATTGTGCCCCGCCGGGCTGGCCAGCGGGCTTACCGCAGTCGGACTGGGCCATGGCCGAGACGGCCCCACCGTGGCTGTGGCCGCGCGAGGCCGGCTGGCGCGCCACGGTGGAGACATTCGCGCCGTGGTTGCCCGTGGCCAGGCAGGTGACCGCGGCAGGCGCGGACGCCGACGACGACGTGTCTTGGACGCGGGACGGGCTGGCGTCGGTCGTCTCCGGGCTCTTGGCTAGGAGGGACGGGGCGGTGGTCGAAACGGTGGCGCCGGCAGTCGGCACGGTGGAGCGGGTGCTCTTGGTCGTCGATGACCGGTAAACGGGGAGATCGATGAACGGCGCCACCGCCCCGGCGACGGCGTGTTGCACGGGGGCAGGCAGGGATCCAGTGGCCGCAGCGGCCGCGGCGGCCATCGACAAGACGCCTCCCGCGGCTACAAGCGCCACCAGCTTGGGGGCCAGCCTCCGGTGGGGCCGGTCGTTCCGGGGAGCAGCTGTCAGTCCAGCCATGGCGTCCACCACCGACGCCTCGGCGGCCAGCTCGGCAGCCGTGCCCGGGCCGCGCAGCGCGGTGAGCGTCTCGGCGGCTCCTCGGTAGCCCGGCGGGGCGTCGCTGGCGTCCAGACCGCGGACCAGCCGTTCGGCGGTCAGGTCGTCGAGATCGTTCGGGGAACGATCGAAGCGGAGCTGGGAGCGATCGGTCATCGCCCCCTTGTAACGACGGCGAGCGGCGTGGCGTTACACGATTCTCTGGCGCTCCCGACTTGGGCTTGCTGCGCCGCCGACGGCACAAGCTCGGCTAGGCGGCGTAGGCCGCGATGGGTTAGCACCCGCACCGCCCCCGGCTGCTTGCCGAGGATCTCGGCTACATCGGCCACGTCCAAGCCGGCCAACACGCGCAACAGCACCGTGTCGGCCTGGTCGGCCGGCAGACGGCACACCAGCGCGACCGCCTCGGCCAGCCCAGCCCGTCCGACCACAACATCCTCGGGCCCGGCCCCGGCGTCGTTGATGGCCGGAACGACGTCGCTAAGTGTCTCGGGACGTCGGCCGCGGACGCGGCCCTCGTCGATCAAGCGGTGTCGGCCGATGGTGAACAGCCATCTGGCCCACGCCCGCTCGTCGCCTTTGAAACGGGGCAGCCCGCGAGCCACGTCAAGCCACACGTCGGCGGCCAGGTCCTCGGCCGAGCGCGCTCCCCGCCCAGCCAGGTAGCGAACCAGCCTCGGGTTCCACGCCCGCCACAGCCCGCCCAGGGCCTCCCGGTCGCCGCCCGCCGCAGCCAACACCACGTCGGCGAAGCACGAAGCGACCATCGCAGCAATCGTCGGCACACCACCGGCAAACCTGAACACCCAACCTGCTTTGCCCCCACCCTTTCCCCCAAAACCCTGTTCTTCTTCGGGAGCCGGGCGAGGTGAATTTCTCTCGGGGGCAGGTCGAGGCCAACCTCCCCTCGCAGGATTTCGAGCGGGCGGCGTTCGACATCGTCGATGGAGACCCGACAGAACCTTCATCGGAGCGGCTCGCGGTGACGAAGACGAAACGCCCCGAGCTTAAGGAACGGGGGGACCGATGCTTTCGTCGTGCGATGCGACCTTCGAAGCCCCTGACGCCATCGTTGTCAGCTGCCCGGGGTCAGAGGCGGGCCGGTGCCCGCGGCGTTGGAGGCCCAACGCTGAAGCTGTAGGACATGTCGTTGGTCAATCGATTCCAGAGGCGAGGTAGCCGATGGCGACTCGGTCAGTGCCCATTACACCCCGGCGATCCTGAGGTAGGTCTCACTCGACGAACCAGCGGTCTCCCGACAGGGTGCCGGCAGGGCCGGGCGGCGTCAATGAACATGGGAATGAACCGCTGCACCCACCGGTAGACGCTGACGTGGTCCACGACGACGCAGCGCTCGGCGAGCAGCTCTTCGACATCACGG
>CAXMLU010000040.1:0-3551 GCA_964194255.1 uncultured bacterium | reverse complement strand
GCCCGATCAGGCGGCGGAGCTCATCGCCAACATGGAGCCCGACGAGGCCGTCGACGCGCTGCGGGACCTGGAGGAAGACGAGCGCGATGAGTTGTTCGAGCACATGAATGCCGAGCAGCGCGAACAGCTCGAGGAGCTGCTCGACTACGAGGAGGATCGCGCCGGCGGCTTCATGACCACCAACCTGATCATCGCCAGCCTGGACGACACGGTGGCCGATGTGCGCGAGCAGCTCCGCGAGGCGCGCGACCACAGCGCCGACGTCGACGCGGTGGTCGTGGTCGACCGCGACGGGCGGGTTGTCGATGATCTCGCCCTCTACGAGCTGGCCGTCTCCGACCCCGGCCAGACGGTGGCCGAGCTGCTCGGCGAGGCCGCGCCGGTCACCGTGGGCCCGGACGCCGAGGTGCGCGACGTGGCTCAGCATCTGGTCGAGTCCCGGCGAGGTTCGGTCGTCGTGGTCGACGCCGACGGTATGCCGCTCGGGCGCATCTTGGCCGACGATGTCGTCGACGCCCTGCTCCCCGATAGAGGGCGATTCCACTTCCCAAGGCTCCTCCAGTGACCGCCCCGACGTCGGCCGCCCCGCCGCAGCCGCCGTCCTCGGTGCCGGCCCATCCGCACCAGCCGCCCGACGAGCGCGGCAGCCGCTCGCACCGCGCCCTGCGCTACCTGGCCATCGCCGGGCCGGGGATCATCGCCGCCAACGCCGGCAACGATGCCGGCGGCATCCTCACCTACGCCTCGGCCGGGTCCGAGTACGCATACCGCACCCTGTTCTTCATGGTCCTCGTCACCGTGGCCCTGGTCGTCGTGCAGGAGATGTGTGCGCGTCTTGGGGTCTATACGGGAAAGGGTCTGGCTGCCCTCATCCGCGAGGAGTTCTCGCTGCGGATGGCCGCCTTCGCCCTCACCTGTCTGGTGATCGCCAACGTGGGGCTGGTCGTCTCCGAGTTCGCCGGGATCGGCGCCGCTCTCGAGTTGTTCGGTGTCAGCCGGTATCTCTCCATCCCCATCGCCGCGCTGTTCATCTGGGCATTGGTGATGTTCGGCTCCTACCGCTACGCCGAGCGCCTGTTCCTACTGCTGTCGTTGGTCTTCTTCGCCTATCCCCTTTCCGCCGTCCTCGGTCACCCGAACTGGGGCAAGGCGCTCAGTAACACAGTCTTTCCCCACTTCCTGACCAGCAAGAACTTCCTCTTCCTGGGCGTCGCCCTCATCGGCACGACCGTAACTCCCTACATGCAGCTGTATGTGGCCGCCGCCGTTGCCGACAAAGGGATCGTCCCCGAGGACTACCGCTACGAGCGGGCCGACAGCGTGGCCGGCGCCATCTTCGGTGACGTGATCTCGATGTTCATCATCATCGCCACGGCTGCCACCATCGGCGGGACCGGCCCGCTTAGCTCAGCCAAGGATGCGGCCAAGGCCCTCCGCCCGGTGGCCGGCGGCGCGTCGGTGAAACTGTTCGGCATCGGTCTGCTTGGGGCCTCGGCTCTCGCCGGCGCGGTCGTGCCTCTCTCGACCGCGTACGCCGTGTCTGAGGCGGTGGGGGTCGAGCGGTCGGTGTCGCGCCGGTTCACGGAGGCCCGGCTGTTCCTAGGGTTGTTCACCGGGCAAGTGGTAATCGGTGCGGCGGTGGCCCTGGCGCCTGGCAACCTGATCCACCTGCTCATCAACACCCAGGTGATCAACGGGCTGATCACGCCCGTGATCCTCACGTTCATCCTGATCCTGGCCAACCGGCGAAGCCTGTTGGGGGACGCCGCCAACGGTCCGATCTTCCGGGCGGTGGCGACCATCTGCGTAGCGGCCGTCGGAATCCTGTCGAGCGTCGTGCTGGTCGAGACCGTGCTGGGCTGGCTCGGGGTGCCTATCGCCTAATTGGCCAAGTTGCTCAGGTCGGACCTTTCTCGTGCCGATGGCAGACACAGGACCGCGGCACGCCGCAGGCGGGCGAACGTCTTCGGGAGTCATGTCCACCGCACTCATACGCGCCTACCGGGTTCTTCAGGACGCCGGGTTGGATGCCACCTCACCCCAGCGGGTCGCGGGCGCGATGAACAACGAAGTCTGGTTCGCCGGCTCCCACGTCGTGCGCATTTCCACCCTCAAAGGTACCGAGCGGCTGGCATGGGAAGCCGCCGTGGCCGAGGTGCTGCCGGCCACCGTCCCGCATGCTCGGGTGGTGCTGCGGGGCTCGACGGAGTTCGGCGAATGGCTGATCAGCCACCGGGTCGAGGGCCAACCCCTCAGTCGGTGCTGGTCCGAGATGAACGAGCGGCAACGCCAGACATCCGTCTATCAGCTCGGCGCGGCGATGGAAGCCCTCCACGGCTGTCGGGGGCCGGTCGATTCGGCCGGATCACCGGTCATCCCCCCCTTCCTTCGTGATCCGGCCAGCCTCGAGTGTCCCCACCAGCTACCCGCCAGCCGGCTTCTCGCCCTCATCGAGCGGTGCCGGCAGCTCCGCGGCGTGGACGGGGCCGTGCTCGACGGGGCCGCCGAAATGACCCGCCATTGCGCCGAGGCCTTCGGCGGAGACCCGCCGCGCGGCCTGGTCCACGGTGACCTGCACCTCGAAAACGTCTTGTGGGACGGCCGCCAGCTGACGGCCGTGCTCGATTTCGAGTGGGCCCGCCTGTCGCCACCGGATCTCGATCTCGACGTGCTCCTGCGTTTCTGTGCCGACCCGGCCCTCCATGTCACCGGCGATTACCAAGACCGTGTCCGCCGCCACGACTTTGCCGACCTGCCGATCTGGCTACGAGAGTGCTACCCGGCCCTCTTCGCCCATCCCCGTCTCCACGACCGCCTGCGGCTCTACGCCCTCGCCTACGACGTCCGCAACCTGCTCACCGACCCGCCCCGCGTACCCGTCGACCAGCTCTTCGACCATCACGCGTACCACCGCATCCGCCGGATGGTGGAGGGGCGAAGCCATCTGAGCTGGATGTATCTGTAGCTGGTCCGTGGCGGGTCTGGACCAGTACCCGTCGCGAGCGGCAGCATGGCGTAATGGCAGCAGATGACGCCCCCGAGACCGTCACCGAGGCGCTGGCCCAGCTGGAGCGGGACGGCTATGTCGCCGATTTCAACATTGAGCGGGGCGCCCTCGCCTGCCCGGCGTGCCAGCATGAATGCCCCATCGATCAGGCGATCATCGAGCGGGTGTACCGCTTCGAGGGCCCGAGCGATCCGGCGGACGAGGCCATCGTGCTCGGTCTGCGCTGTCCGGGGTGCGGGATCAAAGGGACCTACGTTTCGTCATTCGGCCCGAACGCCGACCCCGAGGCCATGGCCGGGCTCGGCTACCTGGCCGGTCGGCACACGCCAGCCCCGACGGCTTCCCCGCCCGTCCCTCCATCCGGAGCGTGACCGGCCGCCAGAGACTCCTGCGGGTGGCGCGCGACGAAGGCAACGGGCCGGCCATCGTCTTGCTCCACGGCCAGCCGGGTACCGCCGCCGACTGGGACGGAGTGATGGGGTACCTCCCGCCGACGGTCCGGGCCATCGTCCCCGACCGCCCTGGCTACGGCGGGACCGGCGGG
>CAXMLU010000039.1:0-2992 GCA_964194255.1 uncultured bacterium | reverse complement strand
ATCGAGTTCGACTACTGCTGCGTGCACGCCTCATTCGCACTGCGTGACGCCGGGTACGAGACGATTATGGTCAACTGCAACCCAGAGACGGTATCTACCGACTACGACACGAGCGACCGCTTGTACTTCGAACCGCTGACGCTCGAAGATGTCTTGAACGTCATCGACGCCGAGCAGCGCACAGGAGATCTTCGGGGCGTCATCGTCTCTCTTGGTGGTCAGACCCCGTTGAAGCTGGCGGGCCAGCTGGCTCCGGACCTGGTGCTCGGCACCAGCCCGGAATCCATCGACCTGGCCGAGGATCGCGAGCGGTGGAACGCATTGTGCGGCCGCCTCGAGATCCCCCAACCCGCCGGCGGTACGGCCGTCGATCTGGATGAGGCCCTGCCCATCGTGGCCCGCATCGGCTATCCCGCATTGGTCAGACCGTCCTACGTCCTCGGCGGCCGGGCCATGGAGATCGTCTACAACGAAGACGACCTGCGCCGGGCCATGGCCGAGCTGGCCGGCTTCGGCTCCCTGGGCCGGGAGGGAGGACTCTCCGCCGAACGTCCCGTGCTGATCGACCGCTTTCTCGAGGACGCCATCGAGGTCGATGTCGATGCGGTGCGCGACGCCACCGGCGAGGTGTTAATCGGAGGCGTCATGGAACACGTCGAGGAGGCGGGCGTGCACTCGGGCGACAGCGCGTGTGTGATCCCGCCGCCGACCCTGGCCCACGATGTGGTGAACGTCATTCATGGCTATACCGAGGCCATTGCCGAGGCGCTCGACGTGCGGGGCCCGATCAACGTTCAGTTCGCGGTCAAGGGAAGCCAGGTGTTCGTCATCGAGGCCAACCCCCGGGCCAGCCGGACCGTTCCCTTTGTGTCGAAGGCCACCGGAGTGCCCCTGGCCAAGGTGGCGGCGCGGGTCATGGCCGGCGCCTCCCTGGCCGGTCTTCGTGAAGAAGGGCTGCTGCGGCCGCCGGTCGCCGGCAACCACGTGTCCGTGAAGGAAGCCGTACTGCCCTTCGATCGGTTTCCCGATGTGGACACCGTGCTCGGGCCGGAGATGCGGTCGACCGGCGAGGTCATGGGTATTGACACGACCTTCGGTCTGGCCTTCGCCAAGAGCCAGATCGCGGCCGGCGACCGCCTGCCGGACGGGGGATCGGTGTTCTTCTCGTTGGCCGACCGCGACAAATCTTCTGGCCTGCACGCCGCCATCCGCTTCGCGGAGTTGGGCTTCAGCATCGCGGCCACGTCGGGCACTGCCGCCTATCTCGAAGAACACGGAGTGCCGGTCAATACGGTGGTCGCCAAGGTCGGCGAACCGGGCACGGATGCGGCCGAGCTGATTGGTAACGGCAAAGTGCAGTTGGTCGTCAACACTCCCAAAGGCCGCGGCCCGCGCGCCGATGGCGCCTACATCCGCCGGGCCGCCAACGTCCACCAGGTACCGTGCCTCACGACCGTTGCCGCGGCGCGCGCCGCCGCCGCCGGCATTGCCGACTGGGGCCAGCACTCCCTCTCCGTGCGCAGTTTGCAGGAGTACCACGAGGAGGGCCAGATACGGCTCGACGTGTGATGGATCTCTCGGCGCGGGTGGGCTCGGTGGCGTTGGCCAACCCCGTCATGACCGCGTCAGGCACGGCTGGACACGGTTCCGAGCTTGGTCGTTATCTCGATCTGTCGTCGCTCGGTGCCGTGGTCGTGAAGTCACTGTCCGCTGATCCGTGGGCCGGTAATCCGGCGCCGCGCGTCCATGAGTCCCCGGCCGGCATGCTCAACAGCGTCGGCCTCCAGAATCCCGGTGTCGAACACTGGCGGGCCGACGAGTTGCCGCGGCTCATTGACGCGGGCGCGACGGTGGTGGCCAGCATCTGGGGCTTCACCGTCGACGACTACGCCAAGGCCGCGGACCTCCTGGCCGGTGCTCCCGTCGTGGCGGTGGAGATCAACATCAGCTGCCCGAACATCGAAGACCGCCGGCGCATGTTCGCCCACTCGTGCACCGCGACGGCCGAGGCCGTCGCCGCCAGTGCAGCCTGCGGGAAGCCTTGCTGGGCCAAGCTGTCCCCCAACGTCACCGATCTGGTGGAGATCGCCGGGTCAGCCCTGGGCGCCGGCGCCGAGGCTCTGACCCTGACCAACACCCTCCTCGGCCTGGCCATCGACCCCGCCACCCGGCAGCCCCGGCTGGGCGGGGGTGGGGGAGGGCTGTCCGGACCGGCCCTGCACCCGGTGGCCGTCCGAGCCGTGGCCGATTGCCGGGAGGCGTTCCCGGACGCGGCCATCGTCGGGGTGGGGGGGATCAGCCGGGGCGAGGACGCCGTCGAGTTCCTCGTCGCCGGGGCCGACGCGGTCCAGGTGGGAACGGCCACCTTCGCCGACCCGCGGGCTCCCGCCCGCGTGCTCCACCAGATGGAAGAGTGGTGCCGCCGCCACCGGGTTTCCCGTGTGGCCGACCTGAGAGGACCTGACCGATGACGGCCATCGACCCAAAGCTCCGCGACCGCCTGGCCCTTGCCTTCGATGTGGACGATCTGGTCGAGGCCACCCGGATGGCCAAGCAGCTCGTGCCCTGGTTCGCCGTGGCCAAGGTCGGACTGGAGCTCTTCAGCGCCACCGGACCTGATGCGGTGGCCGCCCTCGCCGACTGTGGCTACCGGGTGTTCCTCGACATCAAGATGCACGACATTCCGAGCACGGTTGGCAAATCGGCCAGAGTGCTGGGTGCTCTCGGCACCTCGTATCTCACTATGCATTCCTTCGGCGGCGTGGCCATGCTCCGCGCCGGTGTCGAGGGTCTTGCCGACGGTGCCGCAGGCGCAGGCGTCGAAGCGCCGGTCGCGTTGGCCGTGACCATCCTCACCAGCGACGCCGGCGCGCCTGGCCACGTGCTCGGCAACCGGGTTCGCAATGCGCTCGAGGCGCATTGCGGAGGAGTGGTCTGCTCTGCGGCCGACCTTCATGAGACGCGCCAGCTCGGTCCCAATCTGGTCACGGTC
>CAXMLU010000038.1:0-3134 GCA_964194255.1 uncultured bacterium | reverse complement strand
CATCCTCGGCGACGGCGCGGCCGCGGCCGCCAAGGCCTGAGAGCGTCCGACCCGCACCCATCCGGAGGGCGATCGACCATGTCCAGCCTCGTGCTCGACGCTGACCTCGCCGCACTGGCCGAGGTCAGGGATAAGGCCCGGAAAGCCCGCGTCGCCTTCGACGCCTTCTCCGGCGCCGACCAGGAGCAGCTCGACGACATCGTCCGGGCCATGGCCCGGGCGGGGACCGCGGCCGCCGAGGAACTCGCCCGGTTGGCGGTCGACGAGACGGGCTACGGCGTGTACGAGCACAAGATCCTCAAGAACCGTTACAACACCACCTTCGTCGCCCGCTACATGCTCAGCCAGCGGGCGATCGGGGTCCTCTGGGTCGACGAAGCCAACCGGATGACCGCCGTCGGCACACCGGTCGGCGTCATCGCCGGGCTCATCCCCCGCACCAATCCCACGTCGACCGTCCTGTTCAAGGCCCTCGCCGCCGTGAAGTCCGGTAACGCCATCGTGCTGTCGCCGCATCCCCGGGCCGTGCGGTGCTGCGGGCGGGCCGCCGAGGTGATGGCGGAGGCGGCGGAGCGGGCCGGGGCCCCGGCCGGGCTGATCTCCTGCCTCGAACAGCCCACCCTGGCGGCCACGCAGGAACTCATGCGCCACCCGGCCGTCAGCCTGGTCCTCGCCACCGGAAGCGGGGAGATGGTGCGGGTGTGCTACTCGTCGGGCAAACCCACCATCGCCGTCGGGGCCGGCAACGTGCCGGTCTACGTGGACCGCAGCGTGCCCGACGTGGCCGAGGCCGCCGCCATGATCGTGGAGTCCAAGGCCTTCGACCACGGCACGGCCTGCGTGGCCGAGCAGTCCGTCGTCATCGACGAGCCCGTCGCCGACCGGCTCCTGGCCTGCCTGGCCGACGCCGGCATGGCCCTGCTCGACCGCGCCCACCACCCCACTCTCGCCCGGGTCATCTTCGACGAGCGGGGCGCGCTGCGGCCCGACCCGGTGGCCCAGTCCGCGCCCCGGCTCGCCGAACTGGCCGGGGTGGCGGTGCCGGCGGGGACGAAGGTCCTCGGGGTCCAACTCGATCGCGTCGGCCGCGACGAACCGCTCTCGGCCGAGATCCTCGGACCGGTTCTGTCCCTCTACCAGGAGCGTGACGCCGCCGCCGCCTGGCGCCGCTGCCGCGAGATTCTGGCCTTCGGCGGCGAGGGCCACACCCTGGGGGTCCACGCCGACGACCCCGCCGTCATCGAACGGTTCTCGGCGCTCCCCGCCTCCCGGATCATCGTCAACACTCCCGCGCTGTTCGGTGGCATGGGCTACAGCGCCGCCGTCGACCCGTCCTTCATGCTGGGGACGGGCACGTGGAGCGGGTCCATCAGTTCCGACAACATCACTCCGCTGCACCTCGTGAACATCAAACGGATCGCCCACGGAATCCGACCGTGGCGCGGGCTCGCCGAAGACACCCGCAGCGCACCATGATCGTGGACACCGCTCCCGCCCCCTGCGCCCGGCAATTCCTCCGAGCGGGCGTGGCCCGTTTTCGCGCTCCGGCGGAGGCCTGGACCGGCGGACTGCACTGCGGCGTCGACCTCGGCACGGCCACCGTCGTCCTGGCCGTCGTCGACGACGACGGCCAGCCGGTCCTGCTCGACTCGACCGCGGCGGGCGTCGTGCGCGACGGGGTCGTCGTCGACTTCCACGGCGCCGTCGAGGTCGTGCTGGAGCTTCGGGCGGCCGCCGAGCGGTCCCTCGGCGTGGCGGTCACCGAGGCCGCCACCGCCTACCCACCCGGAGTGGGCATCGAGGAAAGCCAGGCCTGCCGGTTCGTCCTCGAGGCCGCCGGTCTCGACTGCATCGGACTCCTCGACGAGGTCTCCGCCGCCAATGCCCTGCTGCATCTGGGGGATGCCGTGGTCGTCGACGTCGGCGGCGGATCGACCGGCGTGGGCGTCATCGCCGGCGGTGAACTGGTCGCCGTCGGGGACCTTCCCGGCGGCGGTCACCATCTGGATCTCATCCTCGCCGGGGCGCTCCACATACCGTTGGAGGAGGCGGAGCGATTGAAGCGGGAACGGGGCGGCGAGTACCTCCATGTCCTGCGGCCGGGGATTGAGCGGGTGGCGGCCAACGTGGCCCGGCTCTCGGCCGGCTACGAGTCCGTTCCCGTCCACCTCGTGGGCGGCGCCCTCATGCTCCCGGGGGCCGGTGAGATCGTGGCGAGCTACCTCGGGCGCCACGTCGTGGAGTACGACCACGCGCTCTACATCACGCCGTTCGGGATCGCCCGGAGCCTCACATGAGCGACGTGTCGCTGCGGGCCTACTCCTTCATCGACCGGCTCCAGCCCCAGTGCGCGGCCCACATCGCGGCCACGGCGCAGGGCGACGTCCCGCTGGCTGGCATGGCCGAGCTCTTCATCGAGATGGCCCCCGGAAACGAGGTGTTCCGGGTGGCCGACGTCGCCCTCAAAGCGGCCGACGTCCGGCCTGCACTTCAGATCATCGAGCGCGAGTTCGGTCTCCTCGAGCTGCACTCCGCCTTGCAGGCGGAGGTCCTCGCCGCCGGCGCCGCCGTCCTGGCCGAACTCGGCCTCACGATGGCCGACCGGATCGCGCCCACCGTCGCGTCCATGCAGCTCATCACCAACGTGCACCCGTACCAGGCACAGCTGCTCAACAAGTTCAGGAAGGGCGCCCTCCTCATCCCCGGCCGGAGTCTCTTCGTCCTCGAGATCACGCCGGCTGCCTATGCCGGTCTGGCAGCCAACGAGGCGGAGAAGGCGGCGACGATCGACGTCGTCGAGATCCGCGCCGTCGGCCGGTTTGGGCGGGTCTTCCTGGCGGGGACGGAGAGCGAGGTCGGAACCGCCCGCGACGCCGCCGTGGCGACCCTTCGAGAACTCGAGGGCCAGGTGTGAGCGTCGTCGGAGTCGCCGACGTCGAGGCGTCGGGCGGGCGGCTCTTCCTGCGGCCCGGCGACGTGCTCACCCCTCTCGCCCGGGACCGGGCGGCCGATCTCGGCGTCATGATCGAAGTGCAGCCCTCCGCCCGGGGAGGAGGGGGGACGGCTCGCTCCCCCGCTCGACGGGACTCAGCTTCGTCGGACTCCCCGCCGTCCGGGGCGCTCTACCGGCGGGG
>CAXMLU010000037.1:0-3394 GCA_964194255.1 uncultured bacterium | reverse complement strand
CGGCGCCGCCCGTCGACAGGATGAGCCCCGTCCCGATGGCCGCAGCCATAACAAATCGTGCTCGAACGTTCGATTTCACAGCTTTCCTCTGGTTTCGTTCGCGGGTCCGGCCGGCACTTCGGCGAATTGTGCAAGCACTCGGAGTCGGCCGGGCTTCCTATGGCGGTGTCCTACGTGGGCATCGAGTCGATGGGCTGCAGTCGACAGGCGCTTCTGAGACCGGCTGGAGCCAGGTGATCAACCACATTGGTCAGGAATTACATCGGACAGCAGAGCCGAGCCTTGAGGGCAGAATCGTTCGGACGACCTATTGCGGAAGCCGGGCGGTTCTGCGTTCGTGTACATCCTCCGCTTGCCGAGGGGCTCGCGACATCCCGCGACCGCGTATCTGACTGCGGGCCGCGACTCTGCCTAGTCGGCCTTTCGAGAACCGCGGCGCGACGCGATGTCGACTGCGGACGAAGCGCCGAACCCGTCGTACGGAAGGCCGCTGCCGGCGGCCAGCTCTCGGCCGGTTCGCTCCTGGAACGGGCTGATACCCCCGGGCTCCCACGGTCCAACGGATCCCGCTGCGACGGCCGCGGCCGCCTTGGCGACGACGCCAAAACGGGCACGAGCGGCGTCGACGGAAAGATCGGCGATCTCGAACCAGTCGGTTTCTTTCAGGAAGTCGGTGCTGCCGAGGCAGCTCGCACCGCGGAACATCGCGTCCGCCACCCGAACGGCCATGCCCTCCCGGCTCAAGTGGCCTGTATCCGACTGGAACAGTCCGGCACCCGTACGCAGGTATCCGGTCTCGAATAGCGACACGACCATAGCCAGCAGCGAGAAGGCATGCATCTCGTCGTTGGCGCGCGCAATGAATGCGAACACCTCCAGCTCGGATTCGACCGTCGTGCCGTAGTCGGCGAGGACGTGCACCCAATCGTGTGCGACCTCGAGCATGCCATCGTCGACGGACAACTCTCGGGCGAAGGCGGCAACCCGGCCGGCGACCTCGACCGGAAGGGGCCGTAGGACCAGCGCCACAAGCACCATGATCTGCACGATCCGGGTGCGATACGCCTCATCGCGGGCGGCGAGCGCCTCCGCCAACTCGGCCGGCGTGAAAGGCGGAAGATCGAGGGTGGCTGGGTGACCCGTCATGGCCGAGAACAGCGCTTCGGTCAGCATGCGCTGCACGTGGCTGAGGCCCTCCTCCGGCTGAGTGGCGGCCAGTACTCCTCGGCTCACCATCGACACCTCAGCAGCATCGGGCGGATCAAGGTTGGTGGCGTCTTTTGGTGGAAGCGGGACCGGCAACTTCAGCTCCCTGGCTCAGCGGCTCACACCGTCAAGTTAGTCTCGGCGCGGGCACTACCACTCGGGCCCCGAGGAGCTGCGCATGATGATCGAGACCGCGACGTTCCACCTGGCGGCTGGCACCGATGAAGCCGCGTTCCTCGATGCGGACAGGCGAGTTCAGATCGAGTTCCTCCCGTACCAGCCAGGCTTCATGAGGCGCACGACGGCGCGTGGGCGCGCCGGCGAATGGCTTGTCGTCGTTCTATGGAATTCCGAGAGCGACGCGGATGCATCGATACCACGGTCCGAGAGCGATCCCGCCACCTCGACATTTACCGCGTTGGTGAACGGCTCCACCCTGCGGACGAATCGGTACACGACGTTGGACTGAGCAGTCCGGCTCTAGCCAACAATCATTGCTGGACCAGCATGAGGGGGTTGCCCTCGGGATCGGTGATGGCCGCGAGGGTCGGTCCCGCCGGTAGATCGAACGGCTCGATGACGACGGTCGCGCCCAGGTCGGCGGCCTTGATGAGCGACTGCCTCAGATCACGCACCTGGACGTAGAGCGTCACTCCACTGCGGCCGCCACCGCGAATGTGGCCGCCGGGCCCTGGCTCGGGTCCACCGATGCCAGCCGGGATCTGCATGATCGGGCCGTCACCGACCTTCCAGTTGAATAGCTCTCCGTAAAAAGTCCGCATCCGATCCGGGTCGAGGGCCTCGATCTCCCAATGCACCACCGGCCGGGCCCAGTCGTTGTCCATGCCTCCCTCATTCATGCCTCCCCCGATCGTCGGTTACCGACCCTACTCACCGCCGCGCTGGAGTACGGTCCACCGCTGATGGGGAGTGAGCTGCGGTGGGGAATCATCGGGACGGGAGCCATCGCTCGCCGCTTCGCCGCAGAGCTACGGGAAGCCAGCTCCGGTCGACTCGTGTCCGTGGGCAGCCGGACTGCCGCCCGTGCCGACGCATTTGCTCGCGACTTCAACATCGAGCGGAGCTACGAGGACTATCAGGCTCTCATCGAGGACGTCGAGGTCGATGTCGTCTACATCGCTACACCGCACCCGGAGCACGCGCAATGGGCCGTCCGTGCCGCCGAGGCCGGCAAGCACATACTTTGCGAGAAGCCGCTCACTCTTCATCACGCCGATGCCGAAGCCGTGATCGAGGCGGCCCGGTCGCACGGCGTCTTCCTGATGGAAGCGTTCATGTACCGCTGCCACCCGCAGACCCTGAGGCTGACGGAACTGCTGCGAGATGGCGCGATCGGCGAGCTCCGCGTCATCGAGGCGGTCCACAGCTTTCATGGATCCGACGACCCCGACGGCCGGCTCCTCAGCAACCGGCTCGGAGGCGGAGGGATTCTCGACGTCGGTTGCTATTGCATGTCGGCGGCCCGCCTGGTGGCGGGCGTTGCGACCGGAATGCCATCGGCAACCGAGCCGATCGAGGTGACCGGGACCGCCCACATTGGCGACCGCTCGGGTGTCGACGAGTGGGCGGTGGCGTCGCTTCTCTTTCCGGGTAACATCGTCGCTCATCTCGCGTGCGGCATCCAGGTCGACCAGCCACCGGTGCTGCGCCTTCACGGCTCCGAGGGAAGCATCGACGTGTCCGCACCGTGGCTGCCGGGTCTCGACGGAGCACGGGCCCACGGGATCGTGGTGCGCCGCGCCGGTGCCCCACCTGCGACGGTCAGCGTCGAGACTGACCGCGGCCTCTACGCCATCGAGGCGGACGAGGTGGCGGCCTGCATTCATCGCCGCGCAAGCGAGTCTTCCACCGTCCCTTGGGCAGACAGCCTCGGCAACATGGTCGCTCTCGACCGGTGGCGACTCGCCGTCGGCATGATCTACGACGCCGAGCGGCCAGCCGCGCTCGGCACGCCGATCCACGGCCGCCCTCTCGCGGTCCGGGGCCAACCGATTCCGGATGGTGCGATCGCCGGTGTCGGTCGTCCGGTGTCGCGCCTGGTGCTGGGCACCATGCTGGCCCATGGCGACCCAAGCTGGCCCACCGCCATGTCGGTGTTTGACGAGTTCTTCGAGCGCGGCGGCAACACCTTCGATTCCGCCCGCCGGTATGGGAGAGGCGAGTCAGA
>CAXMLU010000036.1:0-9414 GCA_964194255.1 uncultured bacterium | reverse complement strand
GGCATGACGGGTCGTTAGATTGCGCCGGATGACCATCGCATCGCAGGATTTCGGCGGGAAAGCGGCCGTGGTGACGGGGGGCGGCTCCGGCATCGGCAGGGCCTCGGCCCTCGCCTTCGCCCGGGGCGGGGCTCGGGTCACGGTGGTCGACATGGACATGGCCGGCGCCGAGGAGACGGTGCGACTCATCGCCCGAGACGGAGGAGAGTCGCGCCCTGTGCAATGCGATGTCACCCAGCCCGACCAGGTGGCCGCGACGATGGCCGACGCCGCGTCGGCCTACGGCCGGCTGGACTTCGCCCATAACAACGCCGGTATCAACGGCCCAAGTGGCTTCACCGCCGATTTCGCCGTCGAGGACTGGGATCGGGTCATCGCCGTCAATCTCCGCAGTGTCTTCCTATGCATGAAGTTCGAGCTGCCCCATGTGCTCGTCCAGGGCGGTGCGATCGTCAACACCTCGTCGGGCGCCGGGCTCAAGGCGTTCCCGGGTCTCCCCGCCTACGTAGCCAGCAAGCACGGCGTGATCGGCCTCACCAAGGCGGCGGCCGCCGAGTATGCAAGGGCGGGGGTCAGGATCAACGCCGTCTGTCCCGGCAGCACCCGGACCCCGATGCTGGAGGAGTTCATGGGCCGAGATCCCGGTATGGAGAAGCTGATGGCGTCGGTCTCCCCCATGCGCCGTTTGGCCACGCCGGAAGAGATCGCCGAGGCCGTCGTGTGGTTGTGCAGCGATGCAGCCTCGTTTGTCGTCGGGGCGGCCCTGCCGGTCGACGGCGGGGCCGTCGCCTGATGCCGCTGGATCTGGCCACGCTCGTCGAGCCCTCGCACACGGCCGTCCTCACCATGGAACTCCAGCGGGGCGTGGTCGGTGATCTGGCCTCGGTCCCGGAGCTCGCCGCGGAGGTGGCCGCATCCGGGGTGATCCCCGCCACCTCACGTCTGGTCCGAGCCGCCCGCAGAAGTCAGGTCCGGGTCGTCCACTGCACCGCCGAGTTTCGGGCGGATCGCGCCGGCTCGGCCGCCAACTGCCCGATGCTCGCCGTCATGATGCGCAATCCCGCTCACCTCATCGCCGGGTCGCCCGAGGCCGAGGTGATCCCCGAGCTCGGCCCCGACGCCGCCGACCTGCTCTCCCCCCGGTCGCATGGCATATCGCCGTTTACCGCCACGTCTCTGGACGTGACCCTGCGTAACCTGGGGATCACCACCGTCGTCGCCACCGGGGTCTCGGTGAACCTCGGCGTCCTCGGCCTCGCCATCGAGGCCGTAAACCTCGGTTATCACGTCGTCCTCCCTACGGACTGCGTGGCGGGCGTGCCCGCGTCGTATTCGTCCGACGTGATCCGCCATACGCTCGCCCTGCTCGCGACGCGCACCACCGCCGACCATGTGGTGGCGCGGTGGGAGGGTGCGCCAACCTGACGCCGCCTGGCACGGCCCGATCGCGGCGAACCTGCGGTCGTGCCGCCAGCTCCGGTGCGGGTCACGAGGTCGGCCGAAGGGACTCAGTGGACCAGGGCGTTGGTTACGACGGCCAGGGTGGTATCCGGAATCGGACAGGTCGGGCAGGACGTTTGAATGGTGGGACCTGTTCGACAATCAGGATGTGGGAGGCGGGGACCAACTAGGCCCGGAGCTGCTGGTCTATCGGAGCCGGAGAGTTGTGGTTTCCGGGCCCCGTGAGCGTCGCAGTGAATGCGCCACATGCGGTATTGCGCCGTCGTGGCGCCCACAGAACGAACGCGTGACTCCGCCAGGACCACCGTGGTCGCCGGAGGATTCCAATCGGAACGACCCACGCCGGTCTTCGGCGCCACGTCATCGATTGACCCTGTGTATCCGACCTGGACCCGGAGGAACATCAAATCGGGACCGCTGGCCCCAATCCACCCGAGATACGCGGTCCCCGCTGTCTCAAACGCCTGCCAGTCGCCCGGGATCCGGAACGTGATGTTGTGGAACACGAACGGCTTCCCGCCGGCGAGCGGCACCAGGGGGATCGTGGTCGGCAAGAGTTGCGTCGATGACGTCGTCGTCGGTGACGGCGAAATAGTGGTCCTCGGCCCGCCGACGTTGACTGGCGTGCCGTGACTCGAGGGCCGCTGAACCTGCCACACCAGCAACGACGTGGCCAGCACCGCGGCCCCGGCCAGTGAAGCGATGCGGCGGCGGGCCCGGCGTCGATGGACGATGCCGGCGATGCCGGACAGATCGGGAATCTCGACGGAAGGGCGATGCTCGCGCAGCGCCGCCGTCGCCCGGCGACCTTGCTCGTCGATGCTCGCGATTCCTCTCCTTCCACCTGTAGTCGCGTCGCCAGGGTCAGCCGGCCTCGATGAACGTGGACCCGCACCGTCGGCTCGCGCAACCGACCACCTCGGCGATCTCCGCCGTTGAGAACCCGTCCACGTAGGCCAACGCCACACAGTCCCGCTGGCGACGGGGAAGCCTCCGACCTCAGCCCAAAATCGGCTGGCGTCAACGGGAAGGTCGCTAACGGGGTCAGGACGGCTGGCGAGCCGAGCGAGCGCCCGTCCTTCGGCAAGGCGCCGACGACCGAGCGAGCGGCACCGGTTGAGCACCACACGGCGACCGAAGGCGCCCGGACGGTCGAAGCCACCGAACCCTATCTCCAACGGCCTAAGGCGACGATCATGGCTTCCTGCACCACGTCTGGGCTTGGGCCCAGTCACCCGTCAGGGCCCGGGCCCGGTCGACACACCCGAGATACTCGCGACGGTAGAAGTCCTCGAAACGGTCCGTCGAACTCGCGCCGTCGCCCGCCGTGTCCGCCACCACCGCCAGCATCTCATCGGCCCCCCCATCCGACACACGCACGAGTGCGTCAGAGCGTTTACCGCCCGGGGACTATTCGAAGAGAATGCTGATGCTCTCTCGGTTGTAAATCCGCTTGATGGCTTCGGCGAACAAGGGAGCGACCGAGACGCACTCGATCTTGGCGCAGAAGTCGACCGGCTGTGTCTCGACCGTGTTGGTAATGATGAGTCGTTCGATCGGACTGTCGTCCACCCTGGCCATGGCATCTCCCGCCAGCAATCCGTGGGACACCGCGGCCAGCACCCGGACGGCACCTCGATCGACGAGCTTGTGGGCCGCCTCCACCAACGTGCCGCCGGAGATGGTGAAGTCATCGACCACCAACGCCGTCCTGCCCGCCACCTCGCCCATGATCTCCATGACTTCCGCCTGCTCGCGGTGATCGACCCGCCGCTTGTCGGCGATGGCCAGTGGACACCCCAACCGGGTCGCCCAGGCGCGCGCCTTCTTGGCGTATCCGGCGTCTGGTGCGACGACGACCAGATCCGGCAACGCTTTCGATGCGACGGTGTCGGAAAGCACCGGCATGGCGTACAGATCATCCACCGGGATTTTGAAGAAACCCTGGACCTGAGGGGCGTGCAGATCCATCGTGACGACGCGGTCCGCGCCCGCCGCCTCGATGGCATCCGCGCACACCCGGGCGCGAATCGAGACCCTCGGCTCATCCTTCTTGTCGCCCTTGGCGTAGCTGAAATAGGGAATGACGGCGGTGACGGACGCTGCGCTCGCTCGCTTCAGGGCGTCGATCCAGAACAACAGCTCCATGAAGTTGTCGTTCGCCGGGAAGGCCGTTCCTTGGACGATGAAGGCGTGACGACCTCGGACGTTCACCAGCACCCGCACGAAGAGATTGCCCTCCGAGAAACGAATGACCTCGCTCTCCGCCAGCCCCTGACCGAGGTACTCCCCTATCTCCTGTCCAAGCCGTTGGCTGGCGCTTCCGGCAAATACCAGAAGTCCGTCATCCGTCATGTGCTCACGCTATCCGCCCCACTGGGTGGCGGCGTCTTCTCGTCGGTCAACGCCGCCGTCGGCGCCGCGGCTTCACGAGGTGCTCGTGTTCAGCGAGGGCGAGAAGGCCGCTGATGAGAATGGTCGCCAAGATTCCGCCTCCGACTCCGACCGCGACGGTCATGAGCGTCAGAACGCTCGACCACTGAGTCGGTGGCGCGGGAGGATTGACGACCGGTACGACCGGTGCCTTGGCGGCGACCAACATGGCGCCACCATTCAGAAGCAGTCCGACGTGGACAAGTCCTTTTCCGCACAGCAGCACGGTGTAGCTGGTATCCGCTGGTCGCAGTCCGACACCAGACGAGTCCAGGGTGTCAACGAAGAGCCAGGCACTGTCCAACTCGCCTTGTCCGCCGGGCTTCTGAAGCGTCAGGCTGGCGACCAGCGCCACCCATCCGGTCGACAACGATGGTTTTGGCTCACCGTTGGCCATCCGGTCTGCGACCCCATATCCGATGGGCGTGACCACACCGATCAGTACGAGCAAGACGTAGGCCACGGTGCGCCTCGTCTTCTTCATGACTCCTCGCCGTCATCCTCCCGAGCGAGGAAGTACAGCGCACGCAGGGCGCCGACCAGGTGCTCACCCCAATGCGAGAAAAAGCCGAACCGCAGACCCCACACGGTCGCTTCCACCCGTCCCGCCTGGCCGAGCCGAACAAGCGCCGGCTTGACTCCTGCGTAGACGTCGGACAGGTCGTCGGCCAGGCTGCCCCGGTCCGGCTCCTGCTCACCCCACGGATCGAAGACCTCCCGGTAGTCGTCGAAGCGTCCGACCCGCCGGGCGAGCCGGCGAAGGACGTCGTCACGTTCACCGTAGGGAAGGAAGGGGATTGAGACGTCCTCGTTCTCGCCGACGTCGGGCAGGTTGGCGGCGGTGGCGTAGAGCGTGGCCAATGTGGGATGGAGGGCAATCAGCTCCGACCGTTCGCTGCCGTTGCTGGCCATGAGGGCTTCGACCGCCGCACAGAACCTCCACGCCGCCACGCTGAACTCCGCCACGGACGCCTCATCGGGCGACAGCCCTTTGTGGCGGCCCGGCCACCAACCGGGAATCGGGAAGCCAAGCGCCTCGCCCGGCAGAATGCCCGACAGGTTGGGAGGTCGCCGACGGTCACGCACCGCACCCAGGGTAGGGCTCCGCTCGTTGGCCCGCCCGGGGCCTGCGCCCTGGCTCCTGTCGGCGGGGTCGGCCGGGTCGGCTAGGGACAAATCGCCTTCTGGCGCCCGTGACGGAGTCTGGCCGAACCCGGACGACCATTTCTGGTCCGCTACGGGCGACAGACGCCGCGGCGGGCGCCAGAGGAAGAATGAACCCTTTGTCCGGGGGGCGACGGTCCAGGGGGCGTCGGGCCGGGGGGCGTCGTCAGCCTGGCGGAGGCGGATCAACCCGCCCACACCGGGTCAGATGGCGAGGTGGACGTGGATGAGGACGAGCGGCCAGACGATGACGGCGAGAATGGCCGAGCCGATCCGAGACGTAGTGTCGAGATGGTCAAGAAAATGATGGTTAGCCGCCACTACCAGGCCAATGACGATCCAACCACCGTCCCGAGGGACAGATGACGAGTGCGAAGCACGCTCAATGTGTACCCAGGACGGCGGCGCCGAACCGCTCGACGTTGGCAAGAAAGTCCGCCCGTGACTCGCCGGCGAGCGACACGCACGCATACGTGACGCCCGCCGTCGCCAATACGGCGAGGTGGTCGACCACGGCCGGACCATCGAACCCACCGGCCGAGAGCATGTCGAGGCCAAGCGGCATGAACACGATCTCGAGCGGGGCGCGCCGACCCACGGCCGCGGCGTGCTCCCGGGCGAAGGTCACCATTTCGACGAGATCTTCGAGCGTTTCCAGGGCGGGCGTGCGCCGGCGAGCGGCCGAACGGGCTGGATTCGGCATCGGCACCCATCCGTCGGCCAGCTCGACCGCCCGGCGGATTGCTCGCCGGCTGTTCCCCCCGACCCAGATGGGTGGATGCGGATGATGGACGGGCACGGGAAGCATGGTGTTGCCGGGAACGTTGAAACCTCTCCCGGCGATGGCCACCGATCGGCCCGTCCACGCCTCCCGCATGGCGCCGATGGCCTCGTCGGTCAGGTCGTTGCGCTCGTCGAAGGCGATGCCGAGAGCCTCGAACTCAGGTTCCAGGTAGCCAGCTCCGATCCCGAGGATCAGACGGCCGCCGGAGACCACGTCGAGACTGGATGCGGCCTTGGCGGTGAGGAAGGGGTTGCGGTACGCGGCGATGAGCAGATTGGTCTGCAGCCGGAGAGTCGTCGTTGCGGCCGCGGCCACCGTTAGCGCTACCCAGGGATCGAGGGTGTGGTGCCCGCCGTGGGCCAGCCACGCGTCCCCAGGGAACGGGTGGTCGGTCACGAAGACGGCATCGAAACCAGCCGCCTCCGCTTCTCTCGCCATCTCGGTGATCGCGCCCGCGGTCAGAAACTCCTGCGCCTGGTCGACTCGGTGCGTCGGGAGACCCAACGAGATGTTCACAGGGCGAAGACCCTCATCGCGTTCTCGCGCAAAAACCTCGGCCACACCTCGTCGCGGAACGGCACGGCCGGCATCTCCTCGAAGATTCGGTCGAGAGACAGGCCCATGGGAAAGTACCCGGCATACATCACTTTGTCCGCGCCGCGGGTGTTGGCGAACTCGATAATTTCCTTGGGGTAGTGCTTCGGCGCGAAGGCGCTGGTCGAGTAGAAGAGGTTCGGCCACTTCAGCAGCAGCTTCACTGCCAGCGCCGTCCACGGCTCACATCCATGCCGGGTCACGAACCGCAGCTCCGGGTACCGCCAGCACACCTCGTCGATGCGCTCCACCTTCTGCGGAGCCAGGGGCAGGCGCGGACCGGGCACGCCGGCGCACACGCAGATCGGGATGTCCAGCTCGATGCACGCCTCGTAGAGGGGGAAGTACCGCGGGTCGTCGATCGGGACGTGATACCCCGCAGGGAATGAGGTGACCGCCTTGATGCCGGCCTCGTGATGAAGTCGTCTCAGCCGTTCGACCCCATCGGTGCCGGTGGTCGGGTCGGCCTCGGCGGAGCCAAAGAGCCGGTCCGGGTGCTCCCGGATAGCTCGAGCCCGCAGATCGTCGCGGGTCGGGCCGACAGGGATCATGCCGCGCTCGACACCGTGGCGGTCCATCTCCGTCAACAAGACCGCGATGGGATCTCCCCCCGCCACCTCCGGCCGTTGCTTGAACAGATAGCGATGCGGCATCTCCCCGAGATCGCCGGCGGGGACGTCGATCAACAGGTCGACGATCCCCACGTCGAGAGGCATGGCCACGGCTGCAGATGCTAGCCGGGGCCACCGGACGAAATTGAATCGTGTTTCAATTTCGGCGCCGACGGACTACCGTGTCCGGCATGGAATTCGGGATTTTCAACAGCCTGTACCTCCCCCATCAGTTGCGAGATCAGGACCCCGACAACGCCGAGCACAACCGCCTCATGGATGAAGTGGAGTGGGTCAAGGCGGCGGATCGATCCGGCTTCAAATACACCTGGGCGACCGAGCACCACTTCCTCGATGAGTACTCGCACCTCTCCGCGAACGAGTCGTTCCTGGCTTACTGCGCGGCGGTGACGACCCGAATTCACGTTGGCACGGGGATCTTCAACATCACCCCACCCGTCAACCATCCCGCTCGCGTCGCCGAGCGGGTCGCCATTCTCGATCATCTCTCCGGCGGCCGTTTCGAGTTCGGCATGGGACGTGGCTCTTCGACCACGGAGCAACGCGGGTTCGGGATCGAGGATCCGGAGATCACCAAGGACATGTTCGACGAGGTGGTCGTGCAGTTCCGACGCATGTGGCGGGAAACCGACTACAGCTTCGAGGGCCGCTTTTTCTCGATGCCGCCTCGCAACATCCTGCCCAAGCCGTTCACTCTCCCCCACCCTCCAATGTGGGTGGCGGCCGGGAGCCCCAGCACGTTCGAGAAGGCGGCGCGCATGGGCCTCGGCGTGCTGTGCTTCACCACCGGTTCACCCAAGTCGCTGGCGCCTCTGATCGAGACCTACAAACGGGAGATCGAAAAGGCCGAACCGGTCGGCGAGTACGTCAACAATAACGTGATGGTCACCAGCCAGATGCTGTGCCTCGAGGACGGCCAACGGGCGCGTGACATCGCCCAGAACATCACGATCGGCTATCAGAACAGCCTGGTTTTCCGGTATCTCGACACCTTCCCCCGGCCGCCCGGCATCCCGGAATGGCCGGCTCTCATCCCGGAGCCCACCCCGGAATCGCTCGAGGCGGGCATCGAGAAGGGAATCCTCACCATCGGCACGCCGGAGGAGTGTGCGCGAGCCGTGCAGGGTTACGAGGCCATCGGCGCCGATCAGATGGTGTTCGGGATGCTGTCGACCACCATGCCGATAGACGTCGCCGTCGAAGCGTGCGAGACGTTCGGGAAGCACGTGATCCCGCAGTTCGACAAGGACCCCGAGCACTCCACCGCCCGGCAGCGCCGACAGCAGTGCGGCGAAGGGACGGCCGTCCGTGCCTGAAACCCCGCTCCTAGACGGGAAAGTGGCAATCGTCAGCGGGGCGGGCCAGGGGCTTGGCCGCGCCCACGCCCTGACCCTCGCCGGCCATGGCGCCGCCGTCGTGGTCAACGACCTCGGCGACGCAGCGGATCAGGTGGCGGAGGAGATCAAAGCCGGCGGTGGCCGGGCCGTCGCCAACCATGCAAGTGTCTCGGACTGGAAGGCTTCGGCCGACCTCGTCACACAGGCGGTGGACACCTACGGCGACCTCCACATCGTGGTGAACAACGCCGGCATCCTCCGGGACAAGATGAGCTTCAACATGGACGAGGAGGACTGGGACCTCGTGATCGACGTGCACCTGAAGGGCCATTTCTGCCTTTCTCGCCACGCCGGGGTGTACTGGCGGGAGCAGTCAAAGGCCGGTGCCACGATCGGACGTCGGATCATCAACACGACCAGCGAAGCCGGCCTGTTCGGCAGTGTTGGCCAGGCCAACTACGCGGCCGCCAAAGGCGGCATCATTACCCTCACCCTCGTCTTCGCGCGCGAATACGAGCGCTACGGCGTCACCGCCAACGTGATCGCGCCGCGGGCCCGGACCCAGATGACCGAGTCCATGCCGATGTTCGCGCCGCCGGAGGAGGGCTTCGACCGCATGGCCCCCGAAAACGTGTCCCGCACGGTCGCGTGGCTCGCGTCGGATGCCGCTTCGGATATCAACGGGCAGGTCTTCATCGTTGTCGGCGGCGACGTCCACCTGGTCCGCGGCTTCGGGATCGTGGCCTCGGTCCACCATGAGGGCGCGTGGCCGGTCGACGAACTGATCGCGGCACGGGGTCAACTCTTCGGCGACCGGAAGAGCACCGTGCCGGGCTTCGGCGGACCCGCCTAGCGGCACATCGCACCGGCGCTCAGATCAGATCCAGTTCGAGCATGCGGATGGCGTTGCCCCGCATGATCTTGTGCACCACCTTGTCGGGGAGACCTTCCATGAAGCCTTCGGCTACCTGCTTGGTGTTGGGCCAGGTCGAGTCGGTGTGCGGGTAGT
>CAXMLU010000035.1:0-4941 GCA_964194255.1 uncultured bacterium | reverse complement strand
GGATTTGGCTGCCCTGGCAACCAAATCCTCTGCCACCTCGCCACCCCCCGTCTGCCTGAGTGCGAAACTGGGACCTGCCCATGAGTCAAGCGCCGACCGGGTGGGTCACCTTCCTGTTCACCGATATCGAAGGATCCACCCATCTTCTGCAACGGTTGGGTGACCGGTACGCCGCCGTCCTCGACACCCACCGGCGGATCCTGCGCGACGCCATCGCCACCCACCGGGGCCGGGAGTTCGGCACCCAGGGCGACGCGATGTTCGCCGTGTTCTCAGAGCCGGCTGACGCGGTGTGGGCCGCCCTGTCGGGCCAGAGGGGCCTGGCCCGACATCCTTGGCCTCCGGGCTTCTCCGTCCGGGTCCGCATGGGCATCCACACAGGCGAAGCTGACATCGATCCCGGCGGCTACGTCGGCCTGGCCGTGCATGAAACGGCCCGCATCTGTTCGGCCGCCCACGGCGGTCAGGTCGTGCTCTCCGAGGTCACTGCCAACGCGGCGGCGGGCAACCTGCCCCTGGGCGCCACGCTCATCGATCTGGGTCCCCACCGGCTGAAGGACATCGAGGAGCCGCTCCGGCTGTACCAGCTCGCTCATCCGGAACTCACCGCCGACGTCGGCGGACTCCGCTTCGACGCGGTGCCCGGCAACCTGCCCAAGCAGATCACCCGGTTCATCGGCCGTCAGGTCGAGCTGGCCGATGCCGCCGCCCAGCTGGCCGCCGGGCACCGGCTGCTGACCCTCACCGGATCGGGCGGCTGCGGCAAGACCCGCCTCGCCCTGCAGGTGGCGGCGGGCGCGGTTGACGACTATCCCGATGGGGCCTGGCTGGTCGAGCTGGCCGCGCTCTCCGAGCCTCACCTGGTGGCCCAGGCGGTGGCGTCCGTGCTCGACGTCCGCGACGAGCCGGGCCGCGACCTCCTCGACGTCCTGGCCGAAGCGCTCACATCCCGGCGGCTGCTGCTCGTGATCGACAACTGCGAACACGTCCTACCGGCGTGCGCCGAGCTGGCCGAACGCCTGGTCGGCCGTTGCCCCGGCGTCCACATCCTGGCCACCAGCCAGGAGACGCTCGGGGTGGCGGGCGAGGCGGTCGTGCGCGTTGCACCGCTGTCGTTGCCCCGTCCCTCCGACCCGATCGAACAGATGCGGGGGGCGGATGCGGTGGCGTTGTTCGTGGACCGGGCCACGCTCATCCGAGGTGACTTTGCCCTGACCGAAGCCAACGCCGCCTACGTAGCCACCATCTGCCGCCGGCTCGACGGCATACCGCTGGCCATCGAGTTGGCCGCGGCCCGGATCAACGTGCTCAGCCCGGGACAGATCGCCGAGCGCCTCGCGGACCGCTTCCGGCTCCTCTCCGGCGGGAGCCGCACGGCGCTGCCTCGCCACCAGACGTTGCGGGCCACGTTTGACTGGAGTCACGAGCTGCTCACCGAGCCCGAGCGCATGCTGTTCCGGCGGCTGGCGGTCTTCGCCGGGGGTTGGACGCTCGAGGCTACCGAGGCGGTCGGCAACGAGCCCGGCGCCAGCCCGAACGGCAACAGCGATCCCAACGCCAGCGCCGCCGATGTGCTTGACCTGCTCGACCGGTTGGTGAGCCGGTCGCTGGTGGTGGTGGAGGAGCAGGACGGCGCGTCCCGGTTCCGGCTCCTCGAAACCGTCCGCCAGTACGCCACCGAGCGGTTGGTGGAGGCCGGCGAGATGTCCGCGCTGCGAGGGCTGCATCTGGCCTGGTGCAAGGCGATGGCCTTGGCCGCCGAGCCGGAGCTGACCGGACCCGATCAGGCCGGATGGCTGGGACGGCTCGGGGCCGAGTACGACAACCTGCGGGCGGCCATGGAGTGGGCGGTCTCGGAGGCGTCGGGAGCCCACGATCTGCTCGAACTGGCCGCCTCCCTGTGGCGCTTCTGGTTGATACGCGGCCACTGGGGCGAAGGCCGCGAGTGGCTGGCCCGGGCCATCGCCGCCAACGCCGGGGTGGCCGATGCGACCATGGCCAGCGCGCTCGCCGCCGCCGGCGCCCTGGCCACCGAGCAAGGCGACTACCTCGCGGCCGGTCCGCTCCTGGCCTCCGCCCTGGGACTGTGGAAGGAGGCCGGCGATCCGGAGGGCATGGCCAAGGCCTTGAACCACCAGGGCAACCTGGCCCGGGCCCGGTTCGAATACGACACCGCCCGGGGCCTGCTCGTTGATGCTCTCGCCATCCGCCGGTCCAGCGACGACCGGCGGGGCATGGCCGTGAGCCTGCGCAGCCTTGGACTGCTTGCCCTGCTCCAGAAGGACCACGACACGGCCCGGTCGCTGTTCGAGGAGGCCCTCCCCCTCGCTCGCGGCGCCGGCGACACCCGTGTCTTGGCCGGCCTGACCCACGCCCTGGCGGCGGTGGCCACCGAGGACGGCGACCGGGAGAAGGCCCGCCATCTGGCCGAAGAGGGTCTGAAGCTGTCCCGGGACCTCGGCGACCGGCAACTCATCGCCGAGCACCTCCTGATCCTGGCCGCCATCACCGGCGACGAGGACAAGGTGCGCAAAGCCCTGGCCATCTGGGATGCGCTGGGGTCACGGGACGCCGAGCCCCGGGCCCACGGTTTGCTCGGCGACCTGGCCGTGGCCGGCGGCGCCTACGGCGAGGCCCGCCGCCATTTCGAGATCGCCCTGGCCGGCTGGCGGCGAGTGGGCGACCGGATGGGCATCGCCCGGGTGCTCAACATGGCGGGGTGGTCGGCCTGCATGGATGGCGACCTGAAGCGAGCGAAGCGGTGGCTGGACGAGGCCGCCGGGCGGGCCGCCCAGCTGGACGACGACGGCTTGCGCTCGGCCATCGCTCACAGTCGGGGCGAGGTGGCCCGCTTTGCCGGCAACTTCGACGCCGCCGCGGCCTTCTACAGCGAGAGCTACGACCGGGCCCAGCGCAGCGGCTGGAGGCGCCTGCTGTGGTGGCCGGTGCACGGCAGGGGCGCGCTGGCCCGGGTCACCGGCCCCGCCGAGGAGGCCGTCGCCCACCTCCACCAGGCGGTCCGGCTGTGCCCGAAACTGGGCCGCCGCCCGCGGCTGGCCGATTGCCTGGAGGAGCTGGCCGCCCTGTGCCCGCCGCGGCGAGCGGCCGTTCTGCTCGGCGCCGCCGCCGGACTCCGCCAGGCGGCCGGGGCACCGGTCCCTCCCGTGCGCCGACCCGGGCTCGACGCGCTCACGACCGCGCTGGAAGCAGAACTGGGGAAAGGGGCTTTCGAAGAAGCGTCGAGCGAGGGCCTTCAGCTCTCCGTGGACGGCATCGCCGAACTGGCCCTTGCCTCACCCTGAGGTCGAGCCCGCGATTGCTTCGACGGTGACGTGCACGGAGTGGACCGCGGAGCTGTTACCGATGTCGGTCCTGATGGCATCGGTGACCATGTTGACATTGGCGCCGGACGGCTCGAGCTTCGGCCAGCAGCCTTTGGGGCAGAGAGCGACGCCGGGTCCGACAATGTCGCTGGCGCGCACCACCGCCGTGATCTGACCGACCTCGCTGCGCACGCAGACGGGGGCTCCGTCGACCAGGCCGCGCGCCGCGAGCTCGGTCGGGTGCAAGGTGATCTCGAGCGGCCCCACCCGACGGAGGTTCTGCGCCGAGTTGGAGTAGGTGGAGTTCATCATCCACGGGCCGGCGGGAGAGAGCAGCCGGAGCTGGCCAGGTGGCGGTGGCGCGTCGACATCGGGCATCGGCACGGAGCTCAGGCCACGGCGGACGAACCGCTCGCCGGCCAGCTCGAGGCGCCCCGACCGGGTCGGGAACCCATCGGCGAACGGGATGACGGGTTCCGGACTGGCCCAGACCGTTCCCACCTCGGCCAACTCGGCAAACGTCATACCGGTCGGCCCGAGGATCGTGCCGAGCAGCTCGGCGTCGCTGCGTTGTAGCTCGGCATCGTCCACACCGACGGAGACCGCCAGGCGACGCGCGATCTCCTGGTTCGGCAGGGCTTCGCCGGGAGGATCGACCGCCTTGACCTGGGCCGAGACGCTGAGGTTGAAGTAGGAGGCGACCAGGTCGTCGAACTCGAGGAACGTGGCGGCGGGCAGGACGATATCGGCGTAGTCGACCGTGTCGGTGGGAAACACCTCGAGCACCACCGTGAACAGATCCTCACGGCTCAGCGCCTGGCGCAGAGCACCCTGGCGGGGGTTCGACGCGGCGATGTTGTTGTTCCAGCACACCAGAGCACGCGATCGTCCAGGGTCAGCGAGGACCTCGACCAGGTCCATGTGGCTGACTTTTGGTCCGCCGCTGTCGGGACCAATCAGCGGCCGCAGATCCAGCCCGCGGCCGACCGGGCCGTTCAGGAACAGGATCCCGCGCCCCGGCCCCACCACGTTGCCCGTCGCCGCCGCCACCGTGACGCAGGCGCGAAAGACATCGCCGCCGCGTCGCTGCCGTTGCAGACCCTGGCCCAGCCAGATCAGCGTCGGGTTGTTGGCGATGACGTCGGCGCACTGCCGGATGGCCTCGGGTGCGACATCACAGCGAGCCGCCAGTTCGTCCACCGAGAGGCTATCCAGGACGGCGGCGATCTCCTCCCAGCCGCGGCACCTGTCGTTCAGGAAGTCGAGGTCGAGTCGCCCGCCGTCGCGCACCGCCGCCAGCAGGCCGAACGCCAGGGCGATGTCCGTTCCCGGTCGGGGCTGAAGATGGATGTCTGCCAGCCGAGCGGTCGGGTGCCGTACTGGGTCGACGACGATGGTCGTCCCGGTGAACTCGGGTATCCAGTGCTTGTGGGCGTGCGGGGCTGACGATGAGGGATTCGCTCCCCACACCACCAGGCACCCCGCCTCGGCGGCACTCCGAGGATCGAAGCCGATGAGGGAGTCACCGAGCATGAGCCTCAACATGGCGTGCCCGGCGTTGTTGCATACGGTGTCCGGGTCGACCTCGGTGGCCCCGATGGCGTCGAAGAAACGGCTC
>CAXMLU010000034.1:0-2090 GCA_964194255.1 uncultured bacterium | reverse complement strand
CATCTCCAGCCAGAGGTCGTTGCCCTCGCGAGTGCGCTCGCCGACCCCGCCGAAGACGGATACCCCGCCGTGCTGCTTGGCCACTCGGGTGATCATCTCCAGGATGAGGACGGTCTTGCCCACGCCAGCTCCACCGAACAGCCCGATCTTGCCGCCGAGCACGTACGGCTCGAGTAGGTCTACGACCTTCAGCCCGGTCTCGAACATGCGGGTCTGGGGATCCAGGTCGGCGAACGGGGGCGAAGGCCGGTGGATCTCCCACCGCTCCTCGATGCCCTCGACCGGCACGCCCTTGGTGTCGAGGGGTTCACCGATGACGTTGAAGATGTGGCCGAGGGTGGCCGGGCCCACCGGCACGGTGATGCCGCGGCCCAGGTTCCGTACGGTGGTCCCCCGGCGGAGGCCGTCGGTCGGCTTCATGGCGATGGCCCGGATGCGGTTGTGGCCGATGTGCTGTGCCACCTCGGCGGTCACGACAATCGTCTGGTCGTCGACCACGATGTCGAACTCCAAGGCGAAGTTGATCTCGGGTAGGGCGTCGGGCGGGAACTCGACGTCGACGACCGGGCCGACGATGGCGACGATGCGGCCCTCCTTGAGGACCTGGCCTGTCTCGGAAGGAACTGCGGTTGCGGTCATCGTTCTCTCATCCCTCGCTGGGTTCGGCGGTCGCGGACATGGCCTCGGCCCCGCCCACGATCTCCATGATTTCGTTCGTAATCGATTCCTGCCGGGCCCGGTTCATGATGCGGGTCAGGCTCTTGATCAGTTCGGTCGCGTTGTCGGTAGCCGACTTCATGGCCCGCTGCCGGGCGGCCTGTTCTGAGGCGGCCGCCTCCAGGAAGGCGTCGAACAGACGGGCCTCTACATAGCCGGGCAGCAGACGTTCGAGGATGGCTTCGGGCGACGGCTCGAATTCGTACGACGCCTTGGGGCCCTCGTCGGCCGTCTCGGTGAGGCTGGCCGCTTCGACCGGGATGAAGCGCCGCGTGACCACGCGCTGGGTACCGACCGAAAGGAATTGGGTGTACACCAACTCCACCCGGCCGATGTCGCCGCTGGCGAAACGGGTCATGACCTCCTGCGCCACTTCTCGGGCGTTTTCGTAGGTCGGCAGCTCGGAGAAGCCGTGAAAGGCGGCATCGATCCGGAAGCCTTTGAACCGGAAGTAGGCCTGCGCCTTCCGGCCGCACACGATGAGCCGGTAGTCCCGGCCGGCGGCCCGTTCGGCATCAATGGCCCGCTCCGCGGCGCGAATGACACCGGAGTTGTACCCGCCGGCCAGGCCCCGGTCCGCGCTGACCACGACATACCCGACCGGCAACGAGTCATCGGCGGGGCGAAGCAGCGGCTGCTCGGTGGCGGCTCCGGCGGCGGCCAGGTTCCCGATGATCTCGGTCAGGTACTGGGCGTACGGTCGGGCCGCGATGACCCGCTGTTGCGCCCGGACGATCCGGGACGCCGAGATGAGCTCCATCGCCCGGGTGATCTTCTTGGTCGATTCGACGCTACGGATGCGTCTCCGCAGGGCTCGTTCCTGGCCGCCAGCCATCGCGCTCCCGCTACCCGGCCGTCTCTGTCGGCACGAAGCGGCTCTTGAACTCCTCGAGGGCCTTGGTCAGCTCTTCTTTCGGCAGCGGCTCACCGGACCGGATCTTGCCGAGCAGGTCGGGATGCCGACCCCGTGCATCCTCGAGCAGCTCGGTCTCGAAGCGACGCACGTCCGAGATGGGGAGGTCGTCGAGGAACCCCCCGGTGCCGGCGAAAATGGCCACCACCTGCTCCTCCACCGGGAGCGGCTTGCTGGCGGGCTGCTTGAGCAGCTCGACCAGGCGCCGGCCCCGGTCGATCAGCGCCTGGCTGGCCTTGTCCAACTCAGAACCGAAGGCGGCGAAGGCTTCCAGCTCGCGGAAGTTGGCCAGCTGCAGCTTGAGCCCGCCGGCCACGGCCGAGTCCTTCATCGACTTGATCTGGGCGGAGCCGCCGACCCGGGACACGCTGGTGCCGACGTTCATGGCCGGCCGCACGCCGGAGTTGAACAGGTCGAGGTCGAGGAAGATCTGCCCGTCGGTGATGGAGATGACGTTGGT
>CAXMLU010000033.1:0-2059 GCA_964194255.1 uncultured bacterium | reverse complement strand
GGCCGCGTAGCCGGGTTGGGCCGGTCAAGATAGCTTCAGGGATGATTGGGATGGCTTCTCATCCACCACTTGGTTGGTCGGGTGGGTGAGGGTGTCGAGTGGGTCTTTGGGCTCGGTCTGACTCGGGTTATCCGGCTGGCGTTTTCTGCTCCCTCCTGCCCCAGCCGCGGACCCGAGTCTCCGACATTCGAGGGACCCGAGGGCCACATGGTCTGCTCGATCCCGGTCGAGTCCGCGAACGGGGGACGTCGGGCGACCCGAGCTACAGCCGGCATTCCTGATCGAGTCGGACCTCCAGTATCAACGCACCGGATTTGGCGATACCGGGCGCGCAGCCTTGCGCGCAGATTGCCGAACCGGCACGGCCACGCCCCTGAACCGCCCCGCTCCGCGGACCGTCAGGCGGCGCAGCAAGCCGAAGTATGGGCCCTCGGTAACTGGCGTTGACAAGTACTTGATAATGACTAATAGCAGACGTAGTCTAGCTGTGTGACCTCCACCCATGACCCCCAGCTACTCAAGGGTGTCTTGTCATTGCTTCTCCTTCAACTGCTGGCCGAACGGGAGTCCTACGGCTACGAAGTGGTGCAACGGCTGCACGGGATCGGCTTGGCCGACGTACTCGAAGGAACTGTCTACCCCGCCCTGTCCCGACTCGAGCGAGAGGGCCGGGTCACTGCTCGACTGCTCTCCTCCAACGCTGGCCCCGCCCGGAAGTACTACCGACCCACCCGCGTCGGCTACGAGGCCCTCGCCGTCGGGACGGCCAACTGGTTGTCCCTCACCGACGTCGTTGGTTCGGTGTTGAACCGCCCCGTCCCCGCAGAGCCGATAAAAGGATCCTGACAGTGCCCCACGCCGTAACCCTGTTTGACCGGCTGCGTATCGAGCGTGCCGTCTGGGCGCTCGATCAACGCCTTTATGACCTGCCCCGCAAGTCCCGCGTCGCGAAACGTCGGGAGGTTCGAGAGAACCTGCAAACCGCGGCGCGCGACATTGGCGCCACCGATGCACTGAGCCGCCTCGGTAACAGCCGACAGTTGGCGGCCGAGTACCGGTCCGCCGAATTCGGCGACGGACCGCGACCCGCGTGGGTCGCTGCGGCGACGTTCGCAAGCACCGCCCAGCTGCTGTACACCTGGGTCCTAGGCGAAGCAGCCTCGGCGTTTGGCCACGGCATCACGGCGGCGAACGCGCACGCCACCGGCACCTTCACCTGGAGCGGTGTCCGGTACCTGCAAGACACCGTTACCTATACCTTCGTCCACGGCAAAGGTAGCTCGGTCGGAGGCGCGTGGACTCCCCTGTCCTGGGCCATCTGGATCGTCGTGACCGTGCTCGTCGGCCGGCTATGGCGGGTTGTGTTGGCGTGGCGCCGTCGGCACGCAACCACCACCACAACGGTCTGAACCGGAAGCCGAAAGGCGACGCGCCGAAAGAGTCCGCTGGCCCACAGATAACTGGTGATCCGGGTGTTCCGTCGTGCAATGAGCGGAGCGCTCACGTGCCGTTGTCGACCGGCCATGCAAGCGTCGGTTCGGGCACAGGCCCGACCGCTCGACATCCGGTGCGTGCTCAGGCGGTCATCGCAACGGCGTCGTTGAACGCTTCTGATGGTGACCGCCATCCGAGCGTTTGTCGAGGCCGGCCGTTGAGTGAGCAGGCGATGGTGTTGAGCTGGCTTTGGGTGATGACCGAGAGGTCCGTCGTTTTGGGCAAGTACTGACGGAGGAGGCCGTTGGTGTTCTCGTTGCTGCCGCGCTGCCAGAGCGACTTGGGATCGCAGAAGTAGACCTGCACGCCGGTGTCGATGGTGAAGCGGGCATGCTCGGCCATCTCCTTGCCCTGGTCCCAGGTGAGGGATCGACGCAGCTCGGTCGGCAACGCCCGGATCTTGGTGGCCAGCGCCAGGCGCACGGCCTCGGCGGTGTGACCGTCAGGTAACCGGAACAGCATGACGTAACGGGTCGAGCGTTCGACCAGGGTGCCGATGCAGGTCATTCGCGGCCATAGATGAGGTCACCCTCCCAGTGGCCGGGTGTTGACCGACATCCAGCTC
>CAXMLU010000032.1:0-5555 GCA_964194255.1 uncultured bacterium | reverse complement strand
GTCGAGATGTTCGTCGGCGTCGGCGCCTCTCGCGTGCGTGACCTGTTCGAGCAGGCCAAGCAGAACTCCCCCTGCATCATCTTCATGGACGAGATCGACGCTGTCGGACGCCACCGTGGCGCCGGACTCGGCGGTGGTCACGACGAGCGGGAGCAGACCCTCAATCAGTTGCTGGTGGAGATGGACGGCTTCGACACCAAGGCCGGGGTCATCCTGATCGCTGCCACCAACCGGCCGGACATCTTGGACCCGGCACTGCTGCGCCCTGGGCGTTTCGACCGCCAGATCGTGGTGGACCGCCCCGACCTGGTCGGCCGCCGCGCCATCCTCGATGTCCATGCCAAGGGCAAGCCCCTGTCGGACAGCGTCGATCTCGATGTGCTGGCCCGGCGCACGCCCGGCTTCACCGGCGCCGACCTCGGCAACCTGATGAACGAGGCGGCGCTGCTGGCGGCGCGCTACGGATCGAAGCGGATCGGCATGCACGAGATGGAGGAGGCCATCGACCGGGTGATCGCCGGGCCCGAGCGCAAGACCCGAGTCATGAGCGACAAGGAGAAGCTCCGCATCGCGTACCACGAGGGCGGCCACACGATCGTCGGGCACCTCCTACCACACGCCGATCCGATCCACAAGGTGTCCATCGTGGCTCGGGGCCGGGCCCTTGGGTTGACCTACACCCTGCCCACCGAGGACAAGTACAACAGCAGTCGTTCGGAGCTCCGCGACCGCATTGCCATGCTGCTCGGGGGCCGCACGGCCGAGGAACTCATCTTCGAGGAACCGACGACGGGCGCGTACGATGACATCGAGAAGGCGACCCAGATCGCCCGGGCCATGGTCACGGAGTACGGCATGAGCGACGCCCTGGGACCGCAACAACTGGGCCAGAAGGACGGCGAGGTCTTCCTCGGCCGCGACTTCGGCCATCAGCGCAACTATTCCGACGAAGTGGCGGCGAGGATCGATGGCGAGGTGCGGGCCATCATCGAGGCCGGCCATGACGCGGCGCGGGGCATCCTCACGGCGCACCGCGACGTGCTCGACCGGCTGGCGGCCGCCCTCGTCGAGAAGGAAACGCTTGATACCCCCGAGCTCAACGAGCTTCTGGGCCATCTGCCGCCCTGGCCCGGCACCGAGATGGCGGGACGGGCCGTGCCACAGCCGGACGCCGATGGTTCGACGGATGCCGAGGGCGAAGCGGCGAGCCGACCCGTCACCCGGAAGACAGCGCCTCCACGTCGCCGGCTTCCTCGGCCGGCGACGGGGACGGCGTGATGACGCTGACCGAGCCCCAATGAGCGTCGCCCCGGCCGAGGGTGAAAGCCGCGAGGGCATCGACTTCGTACGCATCGAGCGGGCGGTGCGCGAAATCCTGATCGCCATCGGCGATGACCCGGATCGCGATGGTCTCCAACGCACGCCGGCGCGAGTGGCTCGCATGTACGCCGAGATCTTTGCGGGCATCCGCGACGACCCGTGCCGGCACCTCACCACCACCTTCGAAGCCGACCACGACGAGATGGTGATGGTGAAGGACATTCCCTTCCACTCCATGTGTGAGCACCATCTCGTCCCGTTCGTCGGCCAGGCCCACGTGGCCTACATCCCGAACGACGACGGCCGCATCACCGGATTGTCCAAGCTGGCCCGGGTGGTTGAGGGGTTCTCCAATCGCCCCCAGGTCCAGGAACGGCTCACCACCCAGATCGCCGATGCCGTCGAGGCGGCCCTGCAACCGAGGGGGGTGCTGGTGGTCATCGAAGCCGAGCATCTGTGCATGTCGATGCGCGGAGTGCGCAAACCGGGATCGGTGACGGTGACCTCCGCGGTACGCGGCCTGTTCCGCGCCAATGAAGCCACGCGGGCCGAAGCCATGAGCTTCATCCACGGCCGCCGTTGACCGACCCTTTCCCCGGTACTGTGGCGGCCGCGGCCACGTTCTGTGAACACGCTCCCGGTAATCTTGGCCGCGTGCCTCTGGTCATGGGTGTCCTCAATATGACGCCCGACTCGTTCTTTGACGGGGGGCGATTCGTCGACCTGGCCGGGGCCGTGGCCCGAGGCCTGGAGATGGCCGGCGAGGGGGCGCAGGTCATCGACGTGGGCGGGGAATCGACCCGACCAGGCGCGGACCCGGTGACTCTCGACGAGGAGCTGCGACGGGTGGTGCCCGTCGTCGCCGCGCTGCATGACTGCCTCCCTCTCGGCGTGCGGCTGTCGGTGGACACCCGGTCGGCCCGGGTGGCCGAGGACGCCATCGGCGCCGGCGCCACCCTGATCAACGACATGTCGGCGTCGTTGTGGGAGATAGCCGCTGATGCCGGAGTGGGATGGGTGGCCGGCCACATGCGCGGCGATCCGGGCACCATGCAGCAGACGATCGCCTTTGTCGACGTGATCACCGAGGTGCGCGACGAGCTGATGGCCGCGGTCGAGCCCGCCCGGCAGGCCGGAGTCCGGGAGGTGTGGATCGACCCGGGGATCGGTTTCGGCAAGACGTCCACCCACAATCTCGAGTTGCTGCATCACCTCCGGGTGCTGGTCGGAACGGGCCTCCCGGTCGTGGTGGGAACCAGTCGCAAGTCGTTTCTCGGCCGGTTGCTCGATCCCACCCCGACCGGCCCCGCCCCGCTCGAGGATCGGCTGGAAGGCTCCGTAGCCACCGCGGTGTGGGCCGTCGCCGAGGGGGCGGCCATGGTGCGGGTGCACGATGTAGCCGCCACCGTTCAGGCCGTACGGATCGTGTCCGAACCAATCGATGGGATAGAGCCATGAAGGGCAAATGGGCCAAGGGCATCGCGCCCCGGTATTTCGCCTGGGTCATCAAGGATCGGCTGGCGGTCAGCGAGCGACCCGGCGGTTACGCCCGCAACCATCGTCGCGTTCGCCGCCAAGAGGAGATCCTCTGGTTGCGGTCGGAGGGATTTACCCGGGTGGTTTCCCTTCTACCCTCCCCTCACAACCTGCACGCCTACGACGAACTGGGCGTGACGTGGTCTCACTTCCCCTTCGGGATGCACGACGACCCGGCCACCGTCCTGCCCGGCCTGTACTCCGCCATTCGGGGCTGGCTGACCACCGGCGAACGACTCCTCGTCCACCAGGAGGAGCTTGGGGACCGGTTGATGGGCGTGCTCGGCGGCTACCTCCGATGGTCGGCGATGCTGCCCGAAGGACCCCAAGCCATCAGTGTCGTGGAGCAGATCCTGCACCGCCAGATGGGTCCGCCCGGCCGAGAGCTGGTGGCGCTGGCTCCCACCTTCGACACCCAGGTGCCCACCGAGACGAGTGGCTGACTTCGTCTCTCTCCGCGGATTGCGGGTCCTCGGCACCCACGGGGTGTTCGACGAGGAACTTGTGCGGGCGCAGCCCTTCGAGGTTGACGTGGATGTCGAGGCCGACCTGTCCGTCGCCGGCCAGAGCGACGATCTGGCCGACACCCTGGACTACGGCGCGCTGTGCGAGCAGATCGCGGCGGTGGTCGCCGGTGATCATGTGGCCCTCCTCGAGCGACTGGCCCAGCGCATCGCCGATGTGGTGCTCGCGTCCTCGCCGCTGGCCGCGTCCGTGCAGGTCACGGTGCGCAAGCTCCGGCCGCCCGTGCCCGTTGACATGGCGTCGGCCGGGGTGACGATCACCCGGCGACGGTGAGGGCGTTCCTCGGGCTCGGCTCCAACCTCGAGGACCGCTGGGCCCACCTCCGCCAAGGCGCGGCCGCTCTCCCCGACGTCGCGGCCGCGTCCTCGGTGTACGAGACCGATCCGGTCGGTGGCCCGGCCGGCCAGGGCCCCTACCTGAACTGCGTCCTGCAGCTGGACACGGCGCGGTCGGCCCGGGCCCTGCTGGACGCGGCTGCCGCCGCCGAGGCGGCCAGCGGGCGAGTGCGGGCCGAGCGTTGGGGCCCGAGAACGCTCGACGTCGACGTGCTCTGGATCGACGGTGTCACCGTGGACGAGCCCGATCTCGTCGTACCTCATCCCCGGATGTGGGAGCGGGCCTTCGTCCTTGTTCCACTGGCCGAGCTGGCGCCCGATCTGGCTCCGCCCGAACGCGTGGCCGCCGCCATCGGCACGGCGCGGCCGGTGGGCAAGCTGTAGACAAGTTGTAGAGAGGAGTGTCCAGCTGTCATGCTGGCGGGGAACGAACGGCACCTCGTAGACGGGGGTCGGAACGTCAGGAGTTTCCGTTGCCACCGCGCGTCGCGCCAGTGCCATCCGTCACGATTGTCGGCCCCGGGCGAGCCGGGCGGTCGCTGGCTGCAGCCCTGTCCGATGCGGGATGGCCGGCGCCGACCCTGCTGGGTCGAGGCGACGACGTGCGCGCCGCCGCCCGAGGCACCGACCTGCTCATCGTGGCTACGCCGGACGGCGCCATCGCCGACGTGGCGGCCGCGGTCGAACCCGATCCCGCCACCACCGTGGTCCACCTGGCAGGGAGCCTGTGTCTCGACGTGCTGGCCCCTCATGTCCGGCGGGCGTCGATCCATCCGCTGGTCGCGCTGCCCACGCCCGCCATCGGCGCGTCTCGGCTCCAGGGCGCGTGGTACGGCGTGAGCGGCGACCCGGCGGCCCGCGCCATCCCGTTGGCCCTGGGTGGTCGCATCCTCGAAATCGCCGACAATGTCGAGGTGCGGGCCCGGTATCACGCCGCCGCGTGCATCGCGTCGAACCACCTGGTCGCTTTGCTCGGACAGGTGCAACGGGTGGCCGCCTCGGCCGGCGTGTCTCTCGACGCCTACCTCGACCTGGTCCGGGAAACCGTCAACAACGTGGCTGCACTCGGCCCGGCAGCCGCGCTCACCGGCCCGGTGGCGCGGGGCGACTACGACACCGTGGCCCGACACCGCGCCGCCCTGCCCGACGATGAGCGGTGGGCGTACGACGCCATGGTCGAGATGGCCGGCCGGTTGCGGGAAGGAGCCGCGGCATGCAGTTGATCGACACCAAGGCCGCGTTCGCCAAAGCCCTCGATGCGGAACGAGGCGCCGGCCGTCGCGTCGGTCTGGTGCCGACGATGGGTTTCCTTCATGACGGCCACGCCTCACTTATGGATCGGGCCAGCGCGGAATGCGACGTCGTGGCCGCCACCATCTTCGTGAACCCGTTGCAGTTCGGTCCGACCGAGGATCTCGACACGTACCCGCGCGACTTCGAGGGCGACTGCCGGGTGGCCGAAGCGCATGACGTGACCTATGTGTTCGCGCCGAGCCGGCAAGAGATGTTTCGTGAACGACCGTCGACAACCGTGAGTGTGGCTGGCGTGAGTGCCGGTTTCGAAGGCGCGTCGCGTCCCACCCACTTTGACGGAGTAGCGACGATCGTGGCCAAGCTGTTCGCCCTCGCCGGACGGTGCCGCGCCTACTTCGGCGAGAAGGACTACCAGCAGCTCGCCGTCATCCGCCGCCTGGCCGCTGACCTGTCGTTCCCGGTCGACGTCATTGGCTGTCGCACGGTCCGCGAGGCGGACGGGTTGGCGCTCTCCAGCCGCAACGCCTATCTGCAGGCGAACGAGCGCGCCGCCGCCCCTGTCCTGTACCTGTCTCTTATACACAT
>CAXMLU010000031.1:0-3361 GCA_964194255.1 uncultured bacterium | reverse complement strand
GGCCTGGGACAGCATGGTTTCGTGCGATCGCCGGTTGAACAGGCCGGTGAGCGCGTCGTGGGTGCTGTCGTGGCGCAGCAGATCGAGTCGTAAACCCACCGAGATGAGACTGGCCACCTGCATGGCCACCCGAGCCGCCGATTCGTCGGTCAGGGACGGATCGGTGTGGATGCCGGGCGACGAGGAGGCGTCGAGTACCGACCAGTCGCTGGTGGCTCCCCGATCGGGTCGGTCGCCGGAGACCGGCAGCGGCCGACGACCGGCCCGGAACGCCTGGCGGCCGATCGGGACATGGTCGATGACGATGATGGCGTCGCGGAGGTTGTAACGCTGGACCAGGGCATCAAGGGCGCGGTAGACGAAGCTGACGCCCGAAGCTGCCGTGGACAGCTCCACCGCGAGCGCGCCAAGGAATTCCTCGTCGCGATCGACTGTGCCGCCGGTCGACACATCCAAAACTCTGCGCCCCCCGTCCCCGAGACCAGTACCAGGCTACCGTGTCGGCCACCCGGAGCGCGAAAGAGAGGAGAAAATTACCCGAGCGGGCTACGGGTGGGACGTGACAACACCGGCGTCCTGCACAACCAGGCGGCCTGCCAGCGCTTCGATGTCGGCCCGCTGGAAGCGGCGATGACCACCCAGCGTCACAACATGTCCCAATTTGCCCTCTCGAGCCCACCGGCTGATGGTCTTCGGTGAGACCTGCAGCAGCGCGGCCGCCTCGGCGGCGCGGAGATAGCCCCGCTGCGCAGCGCGGGCAGGAGGGGTGCCGTCGCCCGTTGCCACCTGAGGCTCCCAATCCGTCACGCTTTTTCATCGGCACGATGGCGCCAGAGTTGAGGACCGTCGTGCCCCGGCGACGCTCGCCACCGTAAGTAAGGACCGGTACGGTTCGGGTGTGGCCATCGACTACGGCGAAGTCGAGCGGGAACTTCGGCGCATTCCCGATATTTCCGCCGCTCGCATCGTGACCAACGACGAGGGCAGGCCGGTCGAGGTTCACATCCTGGCCGCGCCCACCAAGCTGGCCAAGCAGGTGGTGCGCGACGTGCAATCGGTGGCGCTGGCCGCGTTTGGCGTCGAGCTCGACCGGCGGGTCATCTCCGTCGTTCAGCTGGAGGGCACCAACCTGCGCCACGTCAGGGCTCCCGACATGGAGAGCAATTCCACCGATGGCGAGTCGCCCGCCCCGTTGGCCGCGGCTCGGTCCGAGCCCCCGCGCCACCGAGCCGTGCGGCTGGTGGCTGGAGACGTCCACACCGTTCGGCGGGGCCAGCGCTGCGAAGTCGAGGTCACCTTGGGCCGGGAAGGACGGCAGGCCTCCGGTTCGGTCGAGGGTCTGTACAGCGAGAGGGCTCTGCTGCGGTTGGTCGCCCGGGCCACGGTGAATTCCCTCATCCAGCTCGAGCCCGACGCCGACCGGCTCGACATCGACTCTGTCGCCCTGCTGCGGGCCGGAGATCAGCACGTCGTCCTGACGACCGTGGTGCTCGTCGACGGACCGTCGGAGGAAGTGCTCACCGGATCGGCGGTGATCCGCGTAGCCGGGCCGCTGGACGCCATGGCCCGGGCCGTCCTCGACGCCATCAACCGCCGGTTGAGCCGGCCCGGCTGAGGGAATGGCCCGCCCCGTCGCTGCGGTGCTGTCGTTTCGTCTCGATGGGCCGGATGGAGTCTCCGTAGAGGCGGCAAAATGGATCGCCGCGCTCAAGCCGCTCGGCTTCCGGGTGATCACTGTGGCCGGTGTCCCGCCCGCGGACCACGTCGTGCCCGGCCTGGCCATCGACGCGGCGCCGGCTGCCGGCCCGACCGAGACCGAGGTCGGTGACGCGGTCGCCGGCGCCGACCTGGTCGTGGTCGAAAATCTCCTCTCCCTCCCGCTCAACCCGGCGGCCGCGAAGGTGGTGGCGTCGGTCCTGGCCGGCCGGCCGGCCGTGGTACACCACCATGACCTGCCGTGGCAGCGCGAGCGCTTCCGCCACGTCCAGGCCGTGCCCACCGACCCCATGTGGGCGCACGTGACCATCAATCGGCTCAGCTCGCGACAGCTCGGGGGAAAGGGCGTCGCCGCGACGACCGTCTACAACACCTTCGACACGGGCGCGGCTCCGGGCAACCGCCGCGCCACCCGAGAGGCGTTGGGCATTCCGGATGATCGATGGCTCGTGCTCCAGCCGACCCGGGCCATTTCGCGAAAACGGGTGCCCGCCGCGCTGGCGCTGGCCGAGGCGCTGGACGCCGTCTTCTGGCTGCTCGGCCCGGCCGAGGAGGGCTACGGGCCGGAGGTGGCCCGGCTGCTGGCCGGCGCCTCGGTTCCGGTGGTCCACGGCCCGGGCTCGACCGGTGCTGACCGCCATGTCGCGGATGCGTATGCGGCCTGCGACGTGGTCGCCCTCCCGTCGAGCTGGGAGGGGTTCGGCAACCCCGCCATCGAGTCGGCCGTGCACCGCCGCCCGCTCGCCATCGGTTCCTATCCGGTGGCGAGCGAGCTGGCCGCCTTCGGCTTTACGTGGTTCGCCGCGGATGACCCCAAGGGCCTGGCCGCCTGGCTGGACGCGCCGGAGCCGGCCCTCCTCGAGCACAACTTCTCGGTGGCCCGCGAACACTTCGACCAGGCATTGCTCCCCGAGCGCCTGGCGGCGGTGTTCGACCGCGCGGGATGGGGGTGGCGGGCATGGTGAGTGCATAGTGAGTCCGCCGCCCGATCCCATCCTCGAGCGCCGGGCTCGAATGGCGCGGCTGGCCGCCGCCGGGCAACGGCTGGGCTACGGATTGCTGGGAGTCTCCATCGCCGCGTTCGTGGTGGCGGCGGCGACCGGCCTGTCCAAGGTGGCGGTGTGGACCGTCGTGGTGTCGCTGGTGCTGGCGTGCGTGGTGTTGCCGCCGGCCATCGTCCTGGGCTTTGCGGTGCGGGCCGCGGATCGCGAGGACCAAGATCCCGGACGGTGACAAGCCGGTAGCATGCCCGCTATGGCCAAAGCCGCTGTGATGACTGGAGTCGATGCGCCCCTCGAGATCCGCACCGATGTTGAGGTGGAGTCGCCCCGTGCGGGCGAGGTGAAGATCCGCATGGCCGCGTCCGGGGTCTGCCATTCCGACTTGTCGATGCAGAACGGCACCATGATGGCGGCCACTCCAATCGTGCTCGGCCACGAGGGCGCGGGCGTCATCGAGGAGGTAGGCGAAGGCGTGACCGAGCTGGCCCCCGGAGACCACGTCGTCATCTCGTGGGTGCCGCAATGCGGAGAGTGCTTCTTCTGCAAGCGGGGCCAGCCGCAGCTCTGCGAGGTGGCCAACATGGCGCTGATGAGCGGCGGCCTGCTCGACGGCACTACCCGGTTCACCTCCCAGGGCGGCCCGC